>CAJAYO010000112.1 GCA_903948415.1 uncultured Opitutia bacterium
CTTCTCCGCACTCACCGCCCCCGCCGCCACCCTCACCGGCAACGTCTCCAACGTCGCCACCGGCAATCTCCTCGAGGGCGCCCGCATCGAGGTCCCCTCCCTCGGCCTCACCGCCTTCACCGACAACACCGGCCGCTACGTCCTCCCCACCCTCCCCCCCGGCACCCACGAGCTCGTCGTCACCTACGTCGGCCTCGATCCGGCCCGCGCCTCCGTCACCGTCTCCGACGCCGCCAGCACCACCCGCCACTTCGATCTCACCAGCGTCGTCTACAAACTCGAGGCCTTCAAGGTCACCGGCGAACGCGAGGGCGCCGCCGCCGCCATCACCGCCCAGCGCAACGCCGACAACGTCAAAAACATCGTCGCCATGGACTCGTTCGGCAACCTGCCGAACATGAACGCCGCCGAGGTCGCCATCCGCCTCCCCGGCGTCGCCGGCAACCCCTCCGACGAAAATCTCATCGACGGCTTCACCATCCGCGGCATCGGCCCCGGCCTCAACTCCGTCACCCTCGACGGCTCCCCCCTCACCAGCCAGGGCGCCCTCACCCGCAGCACCAACATGAACAACCTCACCGGTTCCATGTTCGACCAGATGGAGCTCACCAAGGGCCACACGCCCGACAAGGAGGCCGGCTCCATCGGCGGCACCATCAATCTCAAAAGCCGCTCGCCCCTCAGCATGAAGGAGCGCCGCCGCCTCACCTACAGCGCCGGCGTCCGCTACGCCCCGTCCTTCACCGAACAAACCCCCACCCGCGAAAAACACCGCGCCCACCCCCTCTTCAACGTCGGCTGGCAGGAGCTCTTCGACGTCTTCGGCGGCGAACGCAACCTCGGCCTCTCGCTCAACGTGTTCTACTCCGAAAACGCCGTCGGCGGCTTCCGTACCACGCGCGATTTCGAAAACACCATCGCCCAGCCCGCCTACCTCTGGGACTACCGCACCTGGGACAATTACAACAACCGCAAGCAGGCCAGCGTCAGCCTCAAGGCCGACTACCGCCTCTCGCCCTCCACCAAACTCTCCATCAACACCGTCGCGAGCGACGCCGTCGAAACCTTCCGCCGCCAATACGAGACCCGCGCCTTCACCACCCAGGCCATCTTCAATCCCGCGCTCCCCGTCACCGGCACCAACGCCACCGCCGGCATTCTGCCCGGCTACACCGCCCTCATCACCCAGGTCCGCGCCGCCCCCGGCTCCACCATCGAACAGACCACCACCGGCCCCGGTAATTTCGCCAACCGCATGCGCCGCCTCGACCTCGGCGCCGAACACGTCTTCGGCGCGCTGCAGCTCGATTACAACGCCCTCTACACCCAAACCAACATCAACGGCGGCGGCGGCGGCCGCGGCGGCATTCTCGTCAACCGCCTCACCGCCGTCGGCTGGCGCCTCGACCGCACCGACTCCGACCTCTACCCGCGTTTCACCCAGACCGAGGGCCCCGATTTCACCAACCCCGCCAACTACCGCCCCACCACCTACAACAACTCCATCCTCCAAAACGACGACCAGATCCGCGAAGCCCGCGCCAACGCCCGCTACACGCTCCCGGTTTCCGTCCCCCTCGTCCTCAAATCCGGCGCGGTCTGGCGCCAGCACTACGCCAGCGCCGAAAGCGTCGCCCGCCGCTGGAACTACGCCGGCACCGCCGCCCTCCCCGCCGACCCGTCCATCGTCACCTTCGACTCCGTGAAAACCGGCCGCCGCATTCCCCAGTGGGAGGCCCTCCAGTTCTTCGCCGAACGCCAGCCGATCAACTCCGCCCTCTGGACCGAAGACCGTTATTTCAACGAGCAAAACAAATACACCGCCAACCGCGCCGTCACCGAGACCGTCACCGCCGGCTACGCGCTCGCCCAGGGCCGCGTCGGCCGCACCGGCCTCATCGCCGGCGTCCGCACCGAGCGCACCGAAACCTCGAGCTGGGGCTGGGTCCGTACCCGCACCGGCAGCACGACCGCCCAGCAAGTCGCCGATCCCGTCGGCTCCGCCACCCGCGACTACGCCGGCACCGAGCGCAAACTCAGCGGCGCCTACACCAAGTCCTTCCCCAGCGCCCATCTCACCCACGATCTGACCGACAACCTCAAGGCCCGCCTCAGCTGGTCCACCAGCTTCGGCCGCCCGCCGCTCAACAGCGCCCTCCCCAACGAAACCATCTCCGAGGCCAATCAGACCCTCACCGTCAACAACCCCGGCCTCCTCCCCCAAACCGCCGCCACCTGGGACGCCACCCTCGAATATTACTTCGAACCCGTCGGCACCTTCTCCTTCGGCTGGTTCAACAAGACCATCGAAGACTACATCGTCACCGGCACCAACGCCGGCACCATCGCCACCGGCACCGACAACGGCTACAACGGCGAATACGCCGGCTTCACCCGCCTCACGTCCGCCAACGCCGGCACGGCCAAAGTCACCGGCTGGGAATTCAACTACCAGCAGCAGTTCACGTTTCTCCCCGGCCTCCTCAAGGGCTTCGGCGCCTCCGCCAACTACACCCTCATCCGCACCAACGGCGATTTCGGCGGCACCACTTCGCGCAGCACCAACGAGGTCCCCGGCTTCATCCCCCGCACCGGCAACGCCACCCTCTCCTGGCGCTATAAAAAATTCAGCACGCGCATCCTCTACAACTTCACCGGCAGTTACATCACCGCGTTCACCGCCGCCACCCCCGGCCGCAATCTCTACCGCTTCCACTACGCCACCGTGAACGCCGGCGTCTCGTATCAGGTTCGCCCCAACCTCCAGCTCACCCTCGACGCCGCCAATCTCACCAACGAGCCCCAGGCCTTCTACCGCGGCGTCCAGTCCCAGATGCAGAACACCATCCTCAACGGCACCACCCTCACCTTCGGCGACACCGGCCGCTTCTAGCCCCCTCCCCCTCATGAAGACCCCGCCCCATTCCCCCCTCCCTCGCC
>CAJAYO010000113.1 GCA_903948415.1 uncultured Opitutia bacterium
ATGCAGAAGCCCGCGCGTTTGCCAAGGGATGGATTCCAAACGGGCCGCGCGAAAGGCGGCCGGCCCCGCAAGTTACCGCTCGCCACGGGGCGGGAAACAAAACGATTCCCTCCCCCACTCTGACTTTCCCACGATGACCACTCGCTGCGCGAGCGAACCCATCCCGCTCCACCCGCCCGCCCGCTCCCGCCCGCACCGGCTTACGAACCGGCGCTTCCTCGCGGCCGCGTGGGTGCGGGTGTTTCACCTTCAGTCGCGCGCGCCGTCGCCGCTCGGACCAGGGCGGACCCCGCTCTCGGCCAACGGCGCCCTCGCGATGACGCGGTTGTTCCACCTGTCCGGCGCGGTCTTGACGCTGGGCTACCGCGACCTGCGGCTGGAGGCCGCCGCTCTCGCCGCTTTTTATCGGTCCCGCGTCGCGCGCATCATGCCCGTTTTCTGACGATTCAGGGGCTGGGCCTGGCTCGTCAGAGCAGAATCTTGATTCCCCTGCGCAGGTAGGTCGGCACGTCGAGATCCTGGCCGTCAAACAGGTTGCGGTCCGTCTTCTCAAAATGACCGCGCCGTTCGACTTCGCCGAACCCGAATTCGTCCTGCGCCACCTTCGCGGCGAGCACATTCCGCGCCTCGGCGCTGTCACCGGCCGCCAACGCGAACGCCTCCGGCTCGGGGGCGGTCGGCCCATTCTCCGGCATGGGGTCCGGCGGGCTGTCGCCGCGCGGCAGCGCGGGCGCGGTCGATTTCACCCGCGCCACAGGCACCGGCCGCCGCGACGTGACCCCGCGGCCGCCCATGTCGCTCGTGCCCAGCACGCAGACCTCGACGCGCCCGGCCATCGTCTCGTCGATCACCGCCCCCATGATGATGTGCGAATCGCGGCCGAACTGATCGGTGATCGCGCTCATCAGTTCGTTCACCTTCGGGAGCGTGAGATCCGCTCCGCCCACAATGTTCACGAGCAGGCGGTCGGCCTTCCGCGAAAACTCCGGCGTATGCAGCAGCGGACACAGCTTGAGGCTCGCGATCGTCTCGGCCACGGCGTTCTCGCCCGCACCTTCGCCGAGACTGAACAGCGTCTTGCCGCCCCGCTGCTGGAACGCCTGCCGCAGCGTCGCGAAATCCAGGTTGATCAGCCCGGTCTTGAACAGCATCGCCCAAATCGATTTCACGCCGCGCCCAATCCACTCGTCGGCCCGCGCAAACGAATCGAGCACCGTCTCGTTGTCCGCCGCTTCCTGCAACAGCACGTCGTTGGGCAACGGAATCACCGCATCGCACACCTTGCGCAACGCCGCGAGCCCTTCCTCGGCCTGTTTCAACCGCCGCCCACCCTCGAAACTGAACGGCATCGTGACAAACGCGATCACCAGCGCCCCCGTCTCCGCGGCGATTTCCGCCACCGTCGGCGACGCTCCGCTCCCCGTGCCTCCGCCCATGCCGGTCACGATAAACACCAGGTCGCAGTCCTTCACCACCGCGGCGATTTTCTCGCGGTCGGCCTCCGCGGCCACCCGCCCCAGTTCGGGATCGCCGCCGGCCCCGAGGCCGCGCGTCACGCCCATGCCGATGAGGACCTTGTCCTGCACCGGCGAGCTCGCGAGCGCCTGATAGTCGGTGTTGATCACCGCCATCTGCAGGCGCTCCAAATTTTCCATTTTCAGCCGGTCGACCGCGTTCGAGCCCGCGCCGCCGACGCCGACGAGTTTGATCGCAATGTTGCGGTCCGTGAGGAGCCCGTGCTCGAGGGGAAGTTCGTGAAGATTCATGGCGGTCGGCTCAGGAATTGGCGAAAAGGCGTTTCATGCCGGACAGGAATCCGCCGGCGCGCCGCACCGGCGCAGATTTTTCCGACTGCGCGCTCACTCCGTAATACAGCAAGCCGAGGCCGGTGTGGAATCCGGGGTCCCGGAGGTTTTCGCTCACCCAGGTCGGCGCTTCGCCGAGATGCGCCGGCACACCGAAAACTTTGGCCGCGACCTCGGCGATGCCGGTGAGCTTGGCGGTGCCGCCCGTGAGGACGACGCCCGCGGCGCACGTCTCGGGCGTGAACGTATTGCCCAGTTTTTTCTTCACCACTTCGAGCAACTCCCACGCGCGCGCCGCGGTGATCTGCTCGATCGCCTGCTGCGGAAACTGGCGGTCCCCGATGGCAAAATTCCCGTCGAGCATGACCTTCGTGGCCTTGTCCTTCGTCACCACGCTCGCGCGGCCAAAGCGGAGCTTCAGCTTCTCCGCCTGCCCGTCGGTCAGCCGCAGCCCGATGCTGAGATCGTTCGTCAGGTGCGTGCCGCCGACCGGCACCACGCCCGTCGTATGCGGCGCCCCGTCGCGGTAAAGCACGTAGTCGGTCGTGCCGGCGCCCATGTCGAGCACGAGCACGCCATGCTGCCGCTCCTCGGGCGACGTCACCATATGCCCCGCCGCCAGACTCGCCAGCACCAGCTCGCGCACCTCCAGGTTGAAGCCGCGGATCACGTGAATGTTGTCCGCCAGCCGCTGCTCCTGCCCGTGCACCGTCCAGTAGCCGACTTCCAGCCGCTGCCCCACGAGATTCTCCGGCAACGCGGGAATGAGCCGTCCGTCGACGCGGAACGGGCGGCGGATGTGGTGCACCACCGCGCGCCCCGCCGGGAGTTCCTTCGACTTCGCCAAATCGCACACCGTGCGGATGTCGTCCCGCTCGATCATGTTGTCGGCCGCCTTCACATTCACCGAAGCTTCGTTATAAAAACCCTCCAGATGTCCGCCGGTCTGCGCGAGAAACACCGTGTCGATCCGCTCGCCCGCGTCGCGCTCGGCCTGCTCCAGCGCGCTGTGCGTGCATTCGCTGGCCGCCTTGTAGTCGACCACGCTGCCCTTGATGACCCCGCGTGAGGAGCATTCGCCACAGCCGATGATCGCGAGCTCGCGCCCGGTGTATTCGCCGATGAGGACGCTGATTTTGGAGGTGCCGATTTCGACGGCACCGATGAACGTGGGTTTGGAGCTCACAGTTTCGGTTTGGGCTGGGAATGGGAGAAAAAAGAGTGGGCCGGGGCGGTCGCCGCGGCTTTCGCCGGGCCCGCCGGCGCGGTGCCGATCGTGACCAGACCCGCCGGTCGAAACGCCACCGACACCTCGCGGCCCAGCGACAGGTCGATCTTCGCCGGCGGGGTCGGCATGTTCGCAAACGCGTCCCACTGGTAGTCGAGCTTCGCGAGCTGTTGGAAAAAATCGCCGTTCGCGCCGAAGACCAGCGCCGTGCCCGCCTTCGTCCGCACCTCGACCTCCCCGTCGGATTGCAGCCGCGCGAGCGACACGACCTGCCACGTCCGGTAAAGATGCTCGGCATCGAGCCGCGCGCGCCCCAGCAGGTCCGCCACGACGCCCATGCGCTCGATCGGCTCGAACCGGTCCCCGGTGCGCACCAACTTCACCCCGTCCAGCCAGGGCAGCGTTGCGAGCAGCGCCGGGTCAAACCCGACCCCGTCAAACACCACCCCGTCGCGCGCCACGAGCAGGGCCGTCTGCACCCCGCGCCACTCCGCCATCACGCGCACGACCGGCGAACGTTCCCCCACCTGCACCTTCAGCGTATCCGGAAAACTCTTCGTCAGACTCGCCGCATTGACCTGTCCGCTCGCCAGCAACCGCCGCCGCAGGCCCTGCAGGTCCAGCTCCATCAGGGAAACATTTTTCGGCAACACCAGCGTCCGGGCCAGCCACTCGTTGCTCAGGACGCCGTCGGTTTTGAGTTCGAGATGCTTCACCGCCACGACCTTCGCCGCCGCCGGCATCGTCCGCGGATTCTCCTGCAGCGTCCGCGTCACCTCCCACGCGCCCCACGCCGTGCACCCGACCACCGCGACGGCGCCGGCGACGCGCAACACCGACGTCGTCAGCCGCCACTTGCCCTCGCGCGACATGGCGCGCGGTTTCACCGGCTGGGGAATGTCTCTCCAGGTGCGGGCCGTAGGGGCGTTGACGATGTCTTTGCTCACGAAGGTTGGGCAGGCGCCGCCCATGGGAAACGCAGCAGCGCAGGCCTCACCAGCTCCCGGACCAATCCCGTGAAATCCATCCCCGCACACCGCGCACTCATCGGCAGCAAACTGGTCTCTTTCATGCCGGGCAGCGTATTGATTTCCAGCAAAAACGCATCGCCCTGCTCCGGTAAAATGAAGTCGACCCGCGCATAGTCGCGGCAGCCGCAAGCCGCGAACGCCGCCTCCGCCGCCGCCTGCACCCGCGCGGTCGTCGCCGCGTCGAGCGGCGCCGGCGCGAAATACTCCGTCAGGCCCTTCGTGTATTTGCTCGTGTAGTCGTAGACGCCGCTCTTCGGCCGGATCTCGACCACGCCCATCGCCCGGCCGCCGAGCACCCCCACCGACAGCTCGCGGCCGACAATCCGCCGCTCGATCAGCCACGACCCGCGCGTGATCGACCCGAGCTTCTCCGCCAGCGCGGCGCGGCTCGCGATGACGCTCAGCCCGACACTGCTGCCCTCGTTGTTGGGTTTCACCACCACGTTTTCCCCCAGCTGTGCCACGACCGCGTCGGCCGCGGGCTTCTGGTCGGCCTCAAAATGGACGGCGTCCGCCACCCGCACGCCACGCGTCGCGGCGGCCGCCTTGGTGCGCGTCTTGTCCATCGTGAGCGCGCTGCTCGCCGCATCGCAGCCCGCGTAGGTCACGCCGGCCGCGTCGAGCAACCGCTGCATCCCGCCGTCCTCCCCGAAGGTCCCGTGCAAGGTCGAAAACACGACGTGCCGGCGCGGGTCGAGCCCCGCGGGCAGCGCGTCGGCGGTCAGCTCGAACAACCGGGTGGGAAACGAACGCGCGAGCGCGAGCGCCGACGCTTTGCCGGAGCCGACCGAAACGTCGCGCTCGGCCGAGGTGCCGCCCGCTAACACGGCGATGATGGGGAGGGGTGTGCTCATAAAACGTCGTGCCAGCTCTTCCCGTAGAGCAATGCCTCGGGCTCAAGGTCCACGCCCTTGGCCTCCTTCACGCGCGCACGCACGCGCCGCACCAGCTCCAGCACGTCGGCGCCGCTGGCCCGCCCCCGGTTCACGATAAAATTCGCATGCACCCGCGAGACCTCCGCGTCCCCCACCCGCTCGCCCTTCAACCCGCTCTCGTCGATCAACCGGCCGGCGGAGTGGCCCGGCGGATTTTTGAAAATGCAGCCCGCACTCGCCTCGCGCGGTTGCGACTCATGGCGCTTCTGGGCGTAGGCGTCCATCTGGCGCTTCACCGCCGCCGCATCCGCCTGCGTCGCCGGCCGCAGCAGCGCGCCGAGCGCGACGGCGTCGTGCAGTTCCGCGCAATGCCGGTAGTCCACGTGCATCGCCGCCTTCGCCAGCGTGCGCACCTCCCCGTCCCGGGTCATCAGCCGCACCTCCTCGACCACATCGAAGATCCAGCCGCCCATCGCCCCCGCGTTCATCCGCAGCGCCCCGCCGACATTGCCGGGGATGCCCTCGAGAAACTCGAAACCCACGAGCCCGGCCTTCGCCGCGAGCCCGCACAGATTTTTCAGCCGCAGCCCCGCCCCGGCCCACACGCGGCCGTCGCCGGTCGGCACGAATCCCGCCCACGCCTCCTGCGCGAGACTGATCACCAGCCCGTCGACGCCCTCGTCGGGCACGATCAGATTCGATCCGCGGCCGAGCATGAAGACCGGGACCCCGTGCGCCTTGGCCTCGCCCAGCAAAATCTGCAGATCCGCCACGGACGCCGGCTCCGCATAAACCCGCGCCGCCCCGCCCACGCGCATCGTCGTCTTGGTCGCGAGCGACTCCTCGCCCGTCAATTTCGCCCCCGCCGAAAGCTGCGGCCGCAGCCGGGCCAACAGCTCGTCCCAACGCCGCCGGTCCGGCGCGGTCCCCGACCTACTGCGATCGGAGGCGGTCATGTCGTGGCGGGCTGGGCGCCCGGCGCCGGCGCACCGGCGGCGGCGGCCAGCTGCTCGAGATCGTGCAGCATCAGCTCGAGGGAATTCGCGCGGTCCATGCGCTGGAGGTTGCCGCGAAACTGCCGCAGCAGCGATTCGTTGAACATCATGTCCAGCACCTCGGCCCGAAGGCCGGCGAGGCCCGTCTGCTCGACGACGATGCCGCCGCCCTGCCGTTCGAAAAACGCCGCGTTCGCCCGCTGATGGTCGTCCGCCGCCTGCGGATACGGCACCAGTATCGCCGGCGTCTCGCAGCGGATCAACTCGGCGAGCGTGCCCGCGCCCGCCCGCGAAACGACGAGATCGGCGGCGGACAGCAGCGCGCCGATCCGGTCGCTGAAGGCCACGAACTCCGCCCGCACCGCCGCCCCGGTTTTCGAGGTGAACATCGACCCGCCGTCGCGTCCCTTGCCGAGGCCCGTCACGCAGTAAACCTGGATCCCCTCCGCCGCGAGCGACGCGACGTGGGCGCGGACCCAGTCGTTGAGCGCGCCGGAGCCCTGGCTGCCGCCGAGGATCACCAGCACTTTTTGGTGGGGGTCCAGTCCGAGAGCGGCCCGTGCCGCCGCCGGCGGCTGGCGGGTGAATTCCCGGCGCACGGGCAGGCCGACGTGGCGGGTGGCCGCGGGCCGGATGCCCGGCAGACGGATCCCGGGGGGCAGATAGACCCGCTGCGCCAGGCGCCCGAGGGTGCGGATCGCCAGACCCGGCACCCGGTTCGATTCGTGCAACGCCACCGGCACACCCAGCAGGCGTCCGGCGACGACGATCGGCGCAGACGTGAAACCGCCGAAGCCCACGAGTCCGTCGGGCCGCATCGCCCGCACCTGCCGCACGCAAAAAACAAAGGCGCGCGCCTGCGACACGACGCACCGGAGGAACTGCCCGGGGTGCAGCGAAAAACCGGTGCCGGGCATGCGCTCGAAGCGCAGGTGCGGGTATTTTTCGAGCAGCCGCGCATCGACTTTTTTCTGGCTGACCAACAGCACGGCCGCATGGCCGCGCGCCGCGAGCCCCTCGGCGAGCGCGATGCCGGGCGACAGATGGCCGCCGGTGCCGCCGCAGGAAATCAGGAATTTGCTCATGCGAGAACCTCCCGCATCGACCGCGCACCGTCCGGCAAGGCGACGCGCCCCCACGTGCGTTGCGTGTTGAGCAGAATGCCGAGCAGCAGGCCCATGAGCAGGAGATTGGAGAGACCGGCGCTGATGAACGGCAGCGACATGCCCTTGGTCGGAAACAACCCCGTCACCACGCCCAGGTTGATGATCGCCTGCAGGCAGATCAGCAGCAGGCAGCCGGTCACCAGGAGAAAATGAAACAGGTTGGGCGCGCGGCGCAGATGGACCAGGCCGGCGATAAACATGACGGTGAACACCACGACCACGCCGAGCGTGAACCACAGGCCCAGTTCCTCCCCGACGATGGAGAAAATAAAATCGGTGTGCGCCTCGGGCAGATAGCTGAGCTGCTGGCGGCCCTGGCCCAGTCCGGTGCCGTCCGTGCCGCCCGCCGCGAACGCCGCGAGCGCCTGGCGCAGCTGGTAGGATTTCTCCTCGCTGAGGAACTCCGTCATCCGGCGCAGCCGGTTGGCGTTGAAACTGACGAGCAACGCGAAGGCCGAAACGACGAGGGCGAACGTGGGCAGCGTGTAGCGCCACTTCGCGCCCGCGAGGAACAGCAACAGCAGGCCGACGGCGACCATCAGCGCGGCGGTGCCGAAGTCGGGCTCAAGCACCACGAGGCCGGCGAACGCGCCGATCAGGCCGAGCGGGATGACGAACCCCCGCTTGAACTCGCCGATCCGCGTCTGGTTGAGCGCCAGATAATGGGCGAGGCAGAAGACGAGGCCGAACTTGGCAAACTCCGAGACCTGGAGCCGCGCCGCCCCGAAACCGAGCCAGCGCTTGCTGCCTTTGACGGAAATGCCGATGTGGGGAATCAGCACCAGCACGAGCAACAGCAGCAGCGCCCCGCCGATCCACCACGCGTAACGGCGCAGGTAGTCGAGATTGATGCGGCTCGCGACGAAACAGATCGCCGCCGCCGCCGCCACGCCGATGAGCTGCTTCTGGAGATACTGATACGGCACCTCCACCCAGATCGGAAGAGCACACGTCTGAACTCCAGTCACCGGCTATGATCTCGTATGCCG
>CAJAYO010000114.1 GCA_903948415.1 uncultured Opitutia bacterium
AGAATCGTCTCCTCCGCCAGGACGAGAGGCAGGTCGGGCGGAATGGCTTTTACCAGCCGCAGTGACTTCTGTTGCAACGGCTCTTGGAACAGACTGTCCGTTTCGTGGATTGTCGTCGCAAGGTCCGTGGGCGCCACTTCGACGCGCCCCCCCGACAACTGCAATCGCTCCAGCATCCGGACGCTGTCGATGATGTCGCGAATGTTGGTGGCGGCTTTGACGATCCGGTGGGCGTGGGCCGAAGTCGGGGAGGGGGTTGAGTTGCCGCCCGCGGCCTCCAACCGGCTGCCGCTCAGGATAATGACCGTCAGCGGATTGCTGATGTCGTGACACAGCAGGCGGACCAGACGCTGGAGCGAGTGCCGTTCGATTTCCTGTTTTTCCGCCTCATGACGCTGCTTGCTGATGAGCTCGAATTTGCGGCTGAGGCCCAGGGTGCTCATCACCATTTCCCACAGGATGCCGGCGAGCGGCAGCACGTGCATGGCCGGCGGCTTGGGCAGGAGCCCGACGCCCGCGAGGTTGACCACAAATAGGATCCCATACATGCCGAGCCAGCCCACGAGCGCGATCTTGGCGCCGGGCAGTCGTCGCCGGGCCGCCGTGATTCCAATGGGTATGGCGACGAGCATGGCCAACATCTGACCGATGCTCGCCAATTTGAAAAACACGCTCGGAGGCAGAAAAATCCCGGCCCCGAGAAGCAAGAAGAGACCGATCAGTAAACCGTGAAGGGCGCGCGCCGCGTTGGGAATGGTCGCGGTGAGATCGTAAAAGGTGAGATGGAACCTCAGCGCTAGGATCGTGTTCAGTAGCATCAGAAACGGCAGCCATTCCGCCAAGTAGAAGCCGAACGGATGACCGCTCGCCCGATCGACAATCCCGTAGCGCGCCGCACTGGCGACCATCATGCCGATCGCGAGGAGGATGTAATCGCGGGAAGCGGGATCTCTCAGGTGGAACCACCAGACGCTCTGAAAGAGGACGAGAAACAGGGCGCCACCGAAATACAGCCAGACGAAGCCCGTCCCGAAAGTCACTTCGCGCAGAATCTCACTCAGCGGGCCTGCTGCGGGTGTCATCGGGAAAGGACTGACCGGGACAACGCGGACAAATACTTCCGCCGTGGCCCCAGTGGTGCGCGGAAGGTTGAGAATGAGGTGCTCCAGGCCGAAACGGACTCCGGCCGAATCGCGGAAGCCGGCCGAGGCTTCATGGACGACCCCGCTTTGATCGATCAGATAGGCGGAGGCCTCCTTCAGGTGGGCGGCGCGGAGGTAAAAGAAGGTCAACTCGTCCGACTCGGCCTGGGGTATCGCAATGACGAGTTTGTACCACGTGACCTCGCGGAGTCTCGCCTGGGCCTCGTCGATGGAAGTGATCGCGCGCAACGGCAACCCCCGCAGCTCGGTCACCTGCGCCGGCGAGGACAACTTGAATTCGCGGGGGACTTCGACGACGAAGCTCTGGAGGATCTGGCCGGCGTGGGTCGACGGTGCGGCGCCGGCGAACGGCAGCAGACCGGTGCAGAGCAGCAGCAACGCGGTGGGAAGCCCTGGCCGACCCGTGCGCCGACGCCGGAAAGCGGCGCACCCCTGCATGGCGACCCGGAGGCAAAAAATGACCGCGGGAAGCAGTGGAGGGGGGAGGGCGATGGGCATGAACAGAAGTCTCGGCAGGCAGCAGACAATCGCGGTTTCGTTAGGTCAAGGCTACTGGTATTACCCCTCAATCCGCGGTTGAAAAATTGGATTGAGACGCCGACCGGCGCTGGATTCCCCGGGGCGAACGCCGGTCCGGGCACGCTCCATTTTAACCGCGGCGCAGTGGGGGGGACTCGTATCCGCGCGGGGAAACGCAGAGAACCCTCCCGCCAGGGTTGGGCCCAGCCGCCGTTCATCGAGACCCCAATGTCCTTCCGCCGGTCGGATCGGACGGGACCGGCGGTGATTAAGAAAACCCCGCGTCGCGCGCGTTTGGCCCCGGCCTGTTTGGGGGACGTCCAAGCGCCCAAAGAGCGTCCCCGGTTGATCAACCCTGAGGAGGAGGGCGCGGCGAGCGCGGGGGGGCGCCCGCGATTTCGCGCAAAAGCCGCGGAAGCCCCACGCGTGCTTGAGTTCATCGAACACGTTCTCCGGGGCGGCACGCGGCCGGTCGGGTTCTTGCACCTGCCAGCCGTTGAAGTCCCCGGGCCGATTGATCAAGGAGACCGCAGACGCCTGTTTGGGCTGGTCCCCAAAGTGCGCGCGGTTCGCGGCCGGTCCCACGCCTTGCAACCTCCGCACGAAGCTCACCGGCCGGGAGGTTTTCCGGCCGGTGAGCTGGATCCGGGCCTCGGCGATCAGGCCCGCGCCGAGGGTGGCCGGTCCCGGTCAGTCGTTTTCCTGGAGCCGGCGCAGGGCCGAACGGACGGGCGTGGTCCGGCGCGAGATGACGAGGCACTGGGGGCGAGCGGGCTTCGCCTCGTGCCCGGCCTGCTGGCCTCGTGCCCAAAGCCCGGAACGCCGCGGTTCGGGGCGATCGTCCGATCCTCAAGCCACCGTTGCGTGTCCGCCCTCGCTTGCCTCCACTGGGTCGCGCTCACCGGGTTGCTGGCGCGGAAGCGGTCAACCGGACAGGGCGCGTGCCGGAGACGGCGGCAAGCAGCGGATGATAACGGCGTCGACCCGGCTTGCCGGGGTGGGGCAACGGGGCCGGCGGTTTTGGTGTGGGTCATGGGTGACGAAGCACGCGGTGGCCGGTGGCGGGCCGGGAATGAAGGCGCTCCCTGATTTGAGGCGGCGAAACGTCGGGGAAGTGATCCGGCCGCAGGGCAAGATTGGCGAGGCCGATGGGGTGACGGGTCCCGGAGCGGTCCACCGCGAGATCGCCTCGCGCCGCCACGGGATGCGGCGCCCGGTTTTTTTGGGCGGTTCGTGGGGAGCGTGATCGCGACCGCTCGGGGGCGAATGAATCGCGCCGCACAGGGTTCGGGGCGGACCTCCGCGGATGAGCGACGACGGGATAGATGGGGCGGGGTCGAGGGCGCGGGGAATACTGCCCGCGAAGCGGACCAGGGAAATGCGCGGCGATTTCCGGAGTTGCAGCAGGGCGCAAAATCCAAA
>CAJAYO010000115.1 GCA_903948415.1 uncultured Opitutia bacterium
CTTCCTGCAGGCGGATGCTCTGCTGGTGGCGGTAGACGGCGATGATCAGGGCGAGGCCGACGGCGGCTTCGGCGGCGGCGACGGCGATCGAGAAGATCACGAACATCACGCCGGTGGCGGGCGAGGCGGCGGGGCCGTAGCGCCAGAAGGCGATGAAATTAATATTGGCAGCATTGAGCATCAGTTCGACGCCGAGGAGGACGAGGATGGTGCTGCTGCGGGCGAGTGCGCCGACGAGGCCGACGCAGAAGAGCGCGCTGGAAAAGAGGAGGCAGAGGTGGAGCGGATCGAGACTCATGGCGCGTCCTTGTTCGTTTCGGCGGGGTCTTGGGCAGCGAGGACGACGGCGCCGAGGAGGGCGACGGTGAGGAGAATGCCGATGATGAGCAGGGCGGCGGCGTGGGTGCCCATGAGCTGCGTGCCGATGTCGCGCACGGTGGCGGTGGGCGCGGCGGCCGTCGACGGCGTCAGGCGCGTGCCGAGGATGGCGGCGGCGAGCACGCCGAAGACGGCGACGCCCGTGATGACGGCGGACACGGCGCGAGAAAGGGAGTCGGGGGAGACGACCGGGTCGGCGCGCGAGCGGCGGGTGAGCAGCACGGCGAAGAGGACGACCATCGAAACGGCGCCGACGTAGACGAGCACCTGGGCGAAGGCCACGAACTCGGCGCCGGCCCAGAGGTAAAAGGCCGCGATGCCGAACCAGCTCGCGATCAGGAGGAGCGCGCTGTGGATGAGATTGCGCAGCGCGAGCGCGACCGCGGCGGTGGCGAGCGTGGTGACGGCGATGAGGACGAGCGCGGCGGTCATGAGGCGGCGTAGCGGTAAACGCGCGGGGCGACGCCGGCGCTGAGTTGGCGGCCCAGGAGGACGAAGGGGCCGACGACGAGGAGGGCGCTGATCAGCCAGCGGAGGAGTTGCAGCGGGCCAGCCCAGGGAAAGGAGAGGGACCAGAAGGCGGCGTTGGCGAGGTTGATGAGCGCGAGGGGGACGAGGAACTTCCAGGCGAAGCGCGTGAGCTGGTCCATGCGGAGGCGCGGAAACGTGGCGCGGATCCAGATGAAGCCGAGGAGGAGCACGACGAGTTTGCCGCCGAACCAGACGTAGGACGGGATGAATTCGAGGTAGGGTGACGGGGCGTGCCAGCCGCCGAGGAAGAGGGTGATGGCCATGCCGCTGAGGGCGATCATGCCGAAATATTCGGCCATGAAGAACAGGGCGTATTTGAAGCCGCTATACTCGGTGAGGTGGCCGGCGATGAGTTCGCTCTCGGCTTCGGGCAAGTCGAAGGGCGAGCGGTTGGACTCGGCGAGGGCGGCGATCATGAAGATGACGAAGCCGGCGGCGCCCCACGGGGTGAAGACGTGCCAGTGCGGGATGAGGTTGAATTTCCAGCCGGCCTGCGCGGCGACGATTTCAGTGGTGGAGAGGGAGCCGGCGACGAGGACGACGGGCACCCAGGCGAGGAGGAGGGGGAGTTCGTAGCTGATGAGCTGCGCGAGGGCGCGCATGGCGGCGAGGAGGGAGTATTTGTTGCGGCTGGCCCAGCCGGCCATGAAGACGGCGAGTTCGGTGGCGGCGCCGGCGGCGAAGAAATAGAGGACGCCGGCGTTGAGATCGACGGGGACGAGGTGGCGGCCGTAGGGGATGACGGCGAAGGTGAGAATCGAGAACGCGAGCAGCACGACGGGGGCGAGGAAGTGCAGCAGGTGGTCGGCCCCGCGCGGCACGACGTCCTCCTTGGTGAGGGCTTTGACGCCGTCGGCGAAGGGTTGGGCGAGACCGAAGAAGCGGAGATTGATAAAGGGGATCGGCGTGCGGTTCGGGCCGGGGCGATTCTGGATCCGGCCGAGGATTTTGCGCTCGGCGAGGGTGACGTAGGCGAAGAGCAGGCCGAAGACCGACAAAATGACCGCGATGGAGATCAGGCTGTTGACGAGCCAGCGCCACGGCTCGGGGAGCCAGGAGGTGAACACGTCGCGGGCGACGAGCGGGAGGCGTTCGAGGAACGAGTCGGCGCTGGCCACGAGGGAGGAGCCTGCTTGCAGGCGATGGGTCGCGAATTCGCCGGCCGGGAAATCGCCTGCAAGCAGGCTCCTACCTAAAACCAGAGAGAGGGCGCTCATGACGTGGGCGGCGGCTTGGGGGCCTCCGCGCTGGGCGCGGCGGGCGGTTTCGGGGCGGCGGGCGCGGCGGCTTTCGCGGCGGCGGCGGCGGCTTTCGCGGCCGCGGCGGCGGCGGCTTTTTCCTCGGCAGCTTTGCGCTCGGCGGCGAGCCGGGCGTCGACCTCGGCGGCTTCGGTCGGATGAATCCCGTGGTAGTAGGCGTTGGATTTCGCGAGCTGCTCGCGGTTGAGGAGGAGCGCGGAGAACCGGTCGGTGGTCGCGATCTCGTAGACCTGGTCCATCTTGATCGCGTCAAAGGGGCAGACCTCGACGCAGATCTGGCAGCTCATGCAGACCGAGGTATCGATCGCAAAAATGGCGGGGAAGAGCTGGGGTTTGCCGGTGGCGTCGGGCTTCTTGTCCTTCGATTTCTCGATGTAGATGCACTGGGGCGGGCACTCTTTTTCGCAGATCTGGCAGGCGACGCAGCGGAGCGTGCCCATGGGGTCGGTGGCGTTCTCGGCGACGAGGAACGGGAAGTTGCGGTAGGCCTCGGGGAGTTTCGTTTTGACCTCGGGATACTCGATCGTGGTCAGGCGCGCGGGATCGTGGAAGGACCCCACAAAGTTTTTCGCGGTGACGCCGAGGCCTTGGAGTAATCCGGTGCCGAGCATGGGAAGCGCTGCGCGCTAGTTGGAGTTGAAGGACATGAGATGAGGGAGGCGGACCGACTAGCGGTCGACTTCACCGAGGACGATGTCGACGGAGCCGAGGATGATCACGGCGTCGGCGACGGTGTGGCCGAGGCACATGTCCTCGAGGATGGTGAGGTTGATGAAGGAGGGGGGGCGGATGCGGTAGCGGTAGGGGTTCGGGCTGCCGTCGCTGAGGAGATAGAAACCGATCTCGCCCTTCGGGCCCTCGATGCGGCCGTAGGCTTCGCCGGCCTTCGGGCGGAAGCTGCGGAGTTTCGCCTTCGGGTCCATGATCGGGCCGCCGGGGAGGCCGGCGAGGGCCTGCTGCAGGATTTTGATCGATTCGCGCATTTCGAGGACGCGGATCATGTAGCGGTCGTAGACGTCGCCGTGGTCGCCGAGCGGGACGCGGAAATCGAAACGCGGATACACGCCGTAGGCGTCCACTTTGCGGAGGTCGTAGTTGACGCCGCTGGCGCGGAGCATCGGGCCGGTGACGCCGGCGCCGATGGCGAGCGCGGGCGGAAGTTTCCCGACGCCCTGGGTGCGGGCCATGATGATCTCGTTGCCGGTGAGGAGGGTCTCGAATTCGTCGAGGAAAACGCCGTAGCGGTCGGTGAGTTTTTGGGCGCCCGCGAGCCAGTCGGCGGACGGATCGACGCGACAGCCGCCGAAGCGCTGGTAGTTGCACATCATGCGCGAGCCGGAGAGGGATTCGAAGAGATCGAGGATGTATTCGCGTTCGCGGAACGCATACATGAGCGGGGTGCCGGAGCAGCCGCAGTCCTGCATGAGGAAGCCGGCGAGGCAGGTGTGGTTCAGGAGGCGGGTGAGCTCGGCGAGGATGACGCGGACGTATTCGGCGCGCTCGGGGACGGCCTGGCCGGCGAGTTTCTCGACGGCGAGGGCGTAGGCCCAGTTGTTCGTCATCGACGAAAGGTAGTCGAGCCGGTCGGTGTAGGGCATCGACCCGAGATAGGTGACGTTTTCGCCGAGTTTCTCGTGGTTGCGGTGGAGGTAACCGAAGACGGGCTTGAGCTTCACGATAGTCTCGCCGTCGAGCGTGACGATCATGCGGAAGACGCCGTGGGTCGACGGATGGTGCGGGCCCATGGAGACCTCGAGGAGGTCGCCGTGGAAGCTGTCGTGCACTTCGCGGACGCGGGAGCCGGGGGAGCCCGCCGGAGGAGCGGAGAGGTCGGAGACGCTCATGGGGTGGCTCCTTGCGCGGGCGCTCCGGCGGCGGGCGGCGGGGCCGGATAGTGGGCTTTGGCTTTTTCGAGGACGGTGCCGTGGGGGGTGGGCTCCCACTCGTAGTCGTCGGGCTCGACGTAGTCGCGGCGCATCGGGTGGTCGGTGAACTCGTCCCACATCAAGATGCGGCGGAGATCGGGGTGGCCGTCGAAGGTGACGCCGAAGAGATCGAAGATTTCGCGTTCCTGGAATTCGCAGGAGCGCCAGACGGGCGTGAGCGACGGGACGGCGGCCTGGTCGGTGCGGTTGCCGGTGCGCAGGCGGAGAATCACGGGGCCGTGGCGGAGAGAAATGGAATAGAGGTGATAGACGACCTCGAGACAGCCGGGCTGGAGGCGCTTGGTCTTTTGCTCGACGACTTTGGGGGGGCCGGCCGGGTTGGCGGGATCGGGCGTGGCGACCTTGGTCGTCTCGACGATTTCTTTTTCGGGCCAGTCGATGCCGGTGACGTTGGAGCACTGGTCGAGTCTGAGGGTGGCGTCGTCGCGGAGAAATTCGGCGAGGGCGCGGGCGTGGGCGGCGCCGAGGAGCAGCGAGTGCTGGGCGGCCGTGCCGGGATTGGGGACGACGGTGATCTCCGCGCCGGGAAACCGGGCGAGCAGACGGTCGCGAATCTGTTCGGGGGTTTCCATGGTGCGTCAGGCCTTTTCGGCGCGGACGATGGCCGGTGGCGCGGTCCAGATGGCGGGGTTGGCCGGCGGCTCGAGGTCGTGTTCGCCGAATTCGGGGACGGGGCAGTGGCACGGGAGGTCGTCGCGCAGATGGCGCGGCGCGGCGGGACCGGTGAGCTTGAAGCCCTGGATTTTTTCCTGGAGCTGGACGAGGCCGTGGAGGAGCGCCTCGGGGCGGGGCGGGCAGCCGGGGATGTAGATGTCGACGGGGATAAAACGGTCGATGCCCTTGAGGACGTTGTAGCCCTGC
>CAJAYO010000116.1 GCA_903948415.1 uncultured Opitutia bacterium
GGGGCGGCCCGGGACCGGCGATTCACGCGGGTCGCGATTGGTCTCCGGTTCATCGTGGCGGTCGCACCGTCTCGCGACGGACAGCGGGCCGCTCCGAGCCGCGGCCCGCCGACCGTCGCCCCGGCGGAGGGTCCGGCCACGCCCCGGAAGGTCGGGGTCTCCACTCCGCGCCGCCGCCCGTCCGCCTTCGCCGAGCCTCCGGCTCCCGGGACGGCCGTCACTTCGTTCCGACCCCGACCCTCCGGGTTGCAGGGCCGGCGCAGTCACCAACCAACAACCAACCAGCCAAAACAACTATGATCACCCTGACCCTCCAAATCCCCGAAACCGTCTACGCCGAATTTGCTTCGGCGGCCGACCAATTGAACGGCCGGTTCACCGGCGCGAATCCTAAAATCGAAGCAAAGAGCCTCATGGCGTTCGCGCTCGCGCGGCACGAAACCGCCGACATCTGCGGGCAGTTCGACCTCGCGTTGCGCCTCGTGCAGGGGCCGACCGAGCCGCCGTTCAACCCCGTGCTTTCCGAACCCTTCGGGCGGGACTCCCGCCCGGTGCCGACACCGCCCGCACACCAAGAGGCGGCCTAAACCAACACGCATATGGCCATCGACCAAAAAGAAAAAACGGACCTAACTAAACCCAAGCCGCTCGTCTTCCGGGACAATCCCGAGGTGAAGAAGAAGATCGAGGCGCACAAAAAGGCGAACCCCGACGACGTCACGTATTACACGCGGCTCGTGAAGGAAAACCCCGAGCGCGCGATCGAGACGTTCCTCTATCGCGATCAGCAGAAGCACGAAAGCGAGATGCGGCTCATCATGAAGCAGCTGCCGCAGGCGAGCGCGTTCTACCAGGCGCAGACCGCCGAGGCGAAGGCGCGTATCGACCGCGATCTGGAGGGCGTAAATCCCTACTTCAAGGACAAGGCGTTCGTGAACGCCGCGCTCCGCGAAAAAGACCGACAGACGAGAAGGGAATTCGCGAACCCGGCAACGACCCCGGCGACCCCGCCTCCGGCTGCCGCCGCCAGAGTCGCGGCCTAACCCGATGTCCGTCGCTCCGTCCACGCGGTCGCACCTCGACGACCACCTCGGTCAGGCGGAGTTCGCGCTGAAAGTTTCCGCGAACTTCGATTGTCTCAAAGACACGCCCGCGCACGAAGCCGTGCGCGTGGCGCTGGCCCGGGTGGCGGAGGCGCGGCGGTGGGTGCGCGAGGGGCTCGCGGTAGATCGGCCGACGATGAAACCCTCTCAGGCTCCGCTCGGGCAGGGTTTGCCGCTGACCCGCAAAGAACGGCAAGGGTATCGCTGGCCATGAGTGCGCGGGCCTTGGGCGTCATCGTGACCGGCGGGCGACACCACGTGGTGAGCGTCGAGGATCTGGCGTTTCTCGAACGCACCATGCGGGCGTTGGGCGCGAAAGAAATCCACACGGATGGCAGCGACGGTGTCGCCGCGCAGGTCGAAGCCTGGGCGCGACGGCGCGGCATCGCCGTGTGGCGTGTCACGGCGAATTGGCTGCGCGACGGCCCCGCGACTGCGGGTGAGCGCGATATCACGCTGGCCGGAGTCGCGCGCACGGTCATCGCGTTTCCCGGCGAGGCCGCAACCGAGGACCTGCTCAACCGAGCGCGGAAACGCCGATTGAGAATTATCGAAAGTCCGAGCCGGCGGATGGCCCACCGGCCGGCGCTGGATCGGCGGTTCACCACCTTGCAAAGCGGACCGCATCAGCGGCCCGGAATTTCACCCTAACCTAATGAATTCTCCCTCATTCCCACGTATTATCCGCTCTGAAGACGCCGACGCGGTCACTCAATTGCAGACCAAAATCGCGGCGGCGGAAAAATTGCAGACGACTATGAAGGCTGCGAATCTGATCGTCCGCAACCGGCGACTGACCGACGACGAGAAGATCGCGCAACTGGTCGCCACCTGCGGTCTGCGCGACACGAGCGCCCGCGAACTGCTCAAGCCCGACTTCGGGGGCCGGTTCGGATTCCCCGACTACCAACTCACGAACAACGGCGCCAACATCCGGCGGATGCAGCAACGGCTGAAGGGACTCGCCAACGAGAGCGGACGCGCATCGGTGACTTTGCCGTTTGCTGGGGGTCGGGTGGAGGACAACGCCGAAGAGTGTCGCGTGCGGATTTACCACGACGTCAAGCCGTCGCCGGAAACCATCGGTAAACTGAAAACCCACGGGTTCCATTGGACGCCTTCGCTCGGGTGTTGGCAGCGTCTGCGTAACGAC
>CAJAYO010000117.1 GCA_903948415.1 uncultured Opitutia bacterium
ACCCACGGGCGGGAAAGCCCGTGCCACGGGGCATGGGCTTTCCAGCCCATGTCGGGGCGCCGGCGGATCGGCCAGATGGGCCGGCCGCTCCGCGGGCGGCTTAGGGTTGGCCGCGAAGAAGCGCAAAAGGCGCAAAAGTCGGAGTTTTGTCACCGAGGCCGCGGAGCGCGGACACCGACGAATCCGGAGAGTATAGGCAGCCGGAGACGATCGATTGTTTAACCGCTGATCTTCGCGGATCGACGCTGAGACCAACCGCCCCCAACAGTCAGACTTAACCACCGGTTACACCGCTACGAATCGGAGCGAAGGCCGCCGAGTCGAGGCGCCGGCGGTTTTATCGGATATTCATCGGTGAAATCTGTGGTTAAAACTCCGGTTCCTAAAGTCCGATGATTACGGGCTGTGGGTATCAGGAGGTGGACGAAAGAGGTGTCGTTCGAGAGCGCGAGGGCGCCGAGGACGGAAAGTACGCGGGGCGGCGCGGAGGGACGGAGGTAGGGTTAACCGCACCACGAATAGAGTTGTCGTGCCGGGTGGGTCCGCGTCGTGATATCCGAGTCTTGAGCGAACCGCCGGAAAAGAAGCATGCGTGGGCCAAGTTTAAGGCCCGCCCTGTCGCGCCGGGCCCGTTGACGGGTCGGAGCGGACCGGGGGCTTTGGTCCCAAAGCCAAAGGTGGCCGCGCCAGTCGCGCCAGTCGCGCCCGGCGGGGCGGCGGTGCCGGCGCCGGCGACGCCGTCTCGGCCGGGGGCGCCCGCGCCGGCGTTGACGCCCCGGCCGGTGGCTCCGGTGGCGAAACCGGCGGCGGTCGTAGCGCCCGAGTCCGCGGTGGTCCCTGCGCCGAAACCGGCGGCGGTCGTAGCGCCCAAGCCCCCGGTGGTCCCTGCGGCGAAGCCGGCGGCGGCGCCCACCGCGCGAAGTCCGGCGACGGTCCCGGCTGCGGGACCGACGCAGCCGGCGGCGGCGAAGGTGCGCCCGCAGGATCAGGCACTGGCGGAGACGGTGGCGCAGATCGAGGCGCTGCAGGCCACGCCCTACCGGCCCAAGCAGCGGGGGCGCGCGCCGGGCCAGGGGCGGTGGTCGTGGCTGGGGGCGGCCTTCCGGGATTCGTTGCGCCGTTACCGCCACCGGGGCGGGCGGCTGGCGGCGTGGTGGCTGGTCTGGCGCCATTCCGCCTCGTGCCGGGTGGGGGTGGCGTTTGTGGCCATCTACGTCCTGCTGGCGCTGATGCGGGCGCCGAGCGCGGCGGTGGTCGAGCGTTCGCGCACGAACGAGGAGATCGCCTTTTTGCAGGATTTCCTGAAAACGTATGTCGGGGCCGGCGGCGTGGTGCTGGCGGAAAAACCCCACGGCGGGGCCGAGCTCTTTCCGCGCGGCGTGCGGTTGAAGGGCGAGATCCTGGCGGCGTTTGTGCGGGCGCCGGCCGGCGAGGTGTTTGCGGTGCACACGACCTCGCCGGAGTCGAACCCGCTCGCAGGGTTCTATGGGTTTCCGCCAATCTTTGCGGGCGGGACCTACTTTCACCTCGAACGCCCCTTCAATTTTTCCGCTTACCGGTGTTCGTATCTGATCCGCAAGGACACCGAGCAAACCGGGGTGATCCTGCTGGCCCGGGTCGAGCGGGCGCAGTGACGCGGGCTCAGAGCCCGGCGAGGGCGGCGTCGTATTCGGCCTTGGTCAGGTCGGTATAGTCGACCCGGCGGAAGGAGATGACGCGCGGGGTGCCGGGGGGGAAGGTGCCGTTTTGCAGGAGGTCGCAGAAACCCCAGTTGCGGGCGGGCGCGCCGTAGTAGTCGATGCGCCACGGTTCGTCGGCAATGCGGCTTTCAAAGAGGGCGACGAGGGAACCGCGGATGTAGACGGCGCGGCCGCTCCAGCTTTCGAGGAAGCGGGCCAGGTTGTGGGCGCCGCCGCTCATGCGGGCGCTGTTGTTCTTGTTCGTGGGGGATTGGCCGGTGAGGAGGGCGGCGGCGACGACCGTGTCGGCACTGGCGGGGGGCCTCACGGCACTCCGGCTGGTGGCGTCGTCGTAATTGGCGGAGAGGATGGTGACGGCGTCGGCGGCGATGGCGGCGGGTTTTTCGCCGGACTTGGAAACCGAGGCGCTGGGCGAGGTGCCGGTGTCGTTGAAATGGCCTTGGATATACACCGGGGCGTTGGTGGCAATGGTCAGTCCGGCGGTCGCGCCGCTGCCGTAGGTGGGGACTGGAAGGTTGCCGTTGATGAGGCGGATGGCGACCTGGCGGCCGCCGGAGGCGATGACGGTCGAGCCGTCGAGCCGGGTGGTCGAGCTGCTGGTGACCTCGAGATAGACGATGCCGGTCCAGTGGTGGGTTTCCAACGAGCTGATGGCTTGGGCGGCGGTGCGGCTGCCGGGGGCCAGCTGCATCTGGGCGACGGCGGTCTTGAGCTTGGTCAGGTCGAACTCAACGATGTCCTGCCCGCTGGTCCGGCGTTGGTCCCACAGGCCGCGGTCAACCCTATAGGTCGTGTTGCCGGAGGCGGTGACGGCCGTTTGTTTATAGGGATAATAGGTCACGAGATCGGCGGGGACGACGGCGGCGAGCGGACCGGCGGCGCCGCCGGCCCGGACGTTGACGATCGCGGGGATGGAGGGGTCGTTGGTGGTGACGGTGGTGTTGCCGCCGCTGGTCGTGGTGGTGGTGGTGTAACCGGACGCGGGCACGATGGTGATGTAGAGGCCGGCCTGGTTGGAGTATTTCTGGGCCTCGACTTCGGGGCTATAGAGCGTGGCTCCGGCTGAGGGGGCGGTGGGGGGCTCGATCATCAGGCGGCCGGTGTTGACGGACTGGTCGGAGCCGTCGGCGGGGGTGGGATCTTCGACATAGCGGCCGATGGCGACGGGGGTGTAATTTTGGATGCCGTTGGCTGCGGTCTGGACGTTGCCGTTCCAGGTGGTGGAGGCGGTGGTCCGGAAAGCGGTCTGATGGGTCGTCGCGCCGGCCAACAGGGCGGCGGCATAGGCGGCCTGAGTGGCGTAGCCGCCGTTTTCGTTGCTGGCGTTTACGGTGGTCGAGACGCCCAGGGTGCTGTCGCGCCACACGGTGCCGGCCAGCATCGCGACCTGGGTGTTGACGCGGTTGTTGAAGGTCACCGGGCTCGTGCCGAGGGTTTCGTTATTGGAGCCCTGGGCGGAGGGCTGAAAACTTTTCCAGGCCCGGTAGATGTGGCCGGTGCAGGTGACCGTTTGATAGAAGTTGAGGGCGGTGCCCTGGCTGCTGAGGTAGATGTCGCCGTTGACGTGGACGGGGCCGTAGACGTTCATCGTCGAGCCCGGTTGGAGCTCCATGTCCATGTTATAGAATGCGGCGTGGGCAAAGAGGGGGGCGCCGCGGACACTGATTTTCTCGCGCACGTAGGCGTAGATGGGCGGGCCGTTGGGGACGTCGACCTTGGCCCGGGCGTAGATGGGGATATCGCGGCGGAAGATCCATTTGCCCCGCAAGGGGTCGTTGACGTTGTTGGGGTCCGCGGCGTCGACATAGTAAAGGGTGGTCGAGCCGGCGGAGACGACGTTGGCGATGGCGCCGCCGGTCAGGGCGCTGGCGGTGGGATCGACCTGGGTGCCGGCGAACAAGGTGGCGGGGGGTAGGACGAGGGCCTGGGTGCCGGCGGGGGTGAAGGAATTGGCGATAAAGGTGCTCGTGTTCTCCATCTTATAGCGGACCTGGGTCATCCCGTATTCGGCGATGGCTTCGGCGGCATTGTTGGCCTCGAGCCGGCGCATGGTGCGCTGGTTGAGCGAGGACTCGGTCAGGACCCATCGGAGCATGCTCGCGAGGACGGCCGAAATCACCCCGGTGAAAATCAACGCCATGATCAGGCCCGAGCCGCGGCGGCGGCCGGAGCCGCGGGGGCTCCTGAGGGAGAGAAGGTCGGAGAGAGGCACGGGGAAGC
Organism: uncultured Opitutia bacterium; assembly: GCA_903948415.1. Lineage (GTDB taxonomy): Bacteria > Verrucomicrobiota > Verrucomicrobiia > Opitutales > Opitutaceae > GAS368. Next base: position 3,921 of record CAJAYO010000117.1, read on the forward strand.
GTTGCATGAATGGGGCCGTGGGGGAGAGGCCGCAGAAGGTTAGCTCTACTCGCCGATGGCTGGCAACAGTGGCGTTTGAAAGGGCGGGAATCGGGCCCCTGACCGAGGCAAACGAAGGGCCCCCGGACGCGGAGCTTGACCGGTTTTCGGCGGGTTTCCGGCCCGATTTCGACCCGTTGCCCCGGGCGCCGGCGGGGGGGGGCGCGAAGAAGCGCAAAGGGCGCGAAGGGCGCGAAGGGCGCGAAGGGCGCGAAGGGCGCAAAGGGCGCGAAGGGCGCAAAATCGGAGGCGGAGTGGGTCACAGAGGTCACGGAGCGCGGACACAGAGGAAGCCGGAGACGGGCGGACGAGGTGGGCCGTGCGCTCCGCGCGCGGCGGATCGG
>CAJAYO010000118.1 GCA_903948415.1 uncultured Opitutia bacterium
GCGCGACCGCGGATTTTCGTCGTTGATCGAGGTGTTTGCGCCGGGAATGGGACGCGAGGTGGTGCGGCACTTTTTGTCGATGCGCGTGGAGGCGGTGGTTTTTATCGGGCATTTTCACCGCGAGGAGATCGAGGCCCGGATCGGCGAACTGATCGCGCATGGGACGCCGCATCTGGTGATCGACCATTTCGGGCTGAGGAACGCCCATACGGTTTCGCTGGATCGGGCGGCGGCGATGGCGGCGGTGGTGGACCATCTGCTGGGGCTGGGGCACCGGAGGTTTGGTTTGCTCGCGATCGCGAAGGCGCCGGCGAGCCGGTATGACCGCCTCACGGGCATCCATGCGGCGTTGCGGGCGCACGGGTTGGATTTCGCGGGCTGCACGGTGACGCTGGACCACCTGCACGAGCGGAACAACGATTTCGACTACGGACGCAAGCTGGCCGGCAGTTTCCTGCAGCTGGCGCACCGGCCGACGGCGTTGTTGGCGCTCAACGACGAGATCGCGATCGGGGCGTTGCGGGGCTTGCAGGAGGCGGGGCTGAAGCTGCCGCGCGACATGTCGGTGACGGGGTTCAACAACCAGCCGATCGCGGGCATGACGACGCCGACGCTCACGACGGTGAACCAAAATATCGATACGACGATTGCGACGGCGGCAGAGATCCTGTTGGCGCAGTTCGACGCGCCGCCGCGGGCGAAGCCGAGCGTGCGCATGATCACGGGCGAACTCGTGGTGCGCGAGTCGACCGGTCCCGCCCGGACAGCGTAGGCAGGCGCGGGGGGCGCGCGGGGCTCAGTGGCCGTGCGAGGCGAGGAAGGACTTCGCCCGGGAGGCGACGTGGTCCCAGTGATGGTCGGGGATGACGGGGCCCATGTGGCGCACGGTTTCGGCGCCGAGGATCGACGCGACGGTGCCGCACATCGTGAGGGGCAGGCCGCGCAGGTAGGTGGAGAGGAAACCCGCGGCCCAGGCGTCGCCCGCGCCGTTGGAATCGATGGCGTCGGAGACGATGACGGGTTCGATGCGGTGCAGTTCGGTGCCGCGCGCGACCCACGCGCCGTCCTTGCCGAGTTTCACGGCGGCCGTGCCGCCGAAGTCCGCGAGCCGGCGGGCGTGGGCGGCGTAGTCTTCGGGCGTGTTGGCGGGGAGGTCGGGGAAGAGTTCGCGGATTTCGTCCTCGTTGGCGACGACGAGGTCGAGGCCGGTGGCGAGTTGGGCGAGCAACCAGTCGCGGGCCATGCGGACGATTTCGAACGAGGCGACGTCGAGACTGACCCGGCAGCCGGCGGCGCGGGCGGAGGTGAGCACGGCGTCGGCCAGGGCGCGGTTGAAGACGATGTAGCCCTCGACGTGGGCGAGGCGGCAGCCGGCGAAGTCGGCGGGGGAGACCTCGTCGGGGGAAAAAGAGAAGACCGCACCGAGTTCGGTGCGCATGGTGCGCTGCGCGTCCGGGGTGGTGAGGATGAGGCAGCGGGCGTTCGGATGCGGGCTGTGTTTGTAGCGCTGGGTGTCCACGCCGCCGGAGGCGAAGCGGGCGCGGTAGGTGTGGGCGGTGGTATCGCCGCCGAGTTTGCCGAGGAAGGTGGTGCGGAGGCCGAGGCGGGCGGCGTTGAACGTGGTGTTGGCGGCGGAGCCGCCGGGGGTGAGGGCGGGCGGGGCGGGCAGCAGCGCGATCAGACGCGCGATCTCGTCGGGCGAGATGTTGACGGAGCCGCCCTTGTCGCCGGAGGTGTGCGCGAGGAAGGATTCGGGGACGGTGGCGACGAGGTCCATGATCGGCGCGCCGACGCCGATGAGATCGAAGGAGGACAGGGAGGACGGAGCGACGGGCGTGGACATGCGGGGACGAGTTGAGCGGGAAAGGGGCGGGAGCGAAACCGGGCGAGCGAGGTCGGGGGGGCGTCAGCCGGAGACGCTGAGGCTGGTGGCGAGGAGGAGTTCGTCGTCGATTTCGACGAGGAGTTCGAATTCGCCGGGGCCGGGGAAGGAGAGGTTGCGGATTTCGTTGATGAGATTGATGCGGTGGAGGGGGCTCTGGGACTCGAAGGGACGTTCGAGGAGCTGCTGGGCCGTGGTGCCCTCGAGGCCCATGGAAATTTTCAGGGAGTGCTTGCCGGGCGACACGTCGCTGATGGTGAGGAACCAGATCATGAACGGGTGCGTGACGGGGAATTGCCGCGCCTGGATGTTCGAGAAGATGCCGAGAATGGTGTGCTTGCCGGAGCCGGGGTCGATGTGGACGCCGTCACAGGTAAGCCAGGCGAGAAGTTGTGGTTTGGATTGCACGGGCGGTGAGCAGGGCGGGCGCGGGGGCGCGGGGCAAATCATTTTGCTTGGAGACGGGGGCGGGACGGGGCTTCCTCGGGACGTGCTGCTCGCGTTGCTCACGAAAACACCCACTCCGCCGATGCTGGACTCGTTGGCGGACTATCCGCGGTGGCTGGTGGTGGCCTGCGGGACCATCGTGGTGGCGGCGGCGATCTGGGTGCTGATGAAGCTGCTGAAGTGGACGCTGTGGTTGCTGCTCTTCGCCGTGTTGGCGATCGGCCTCGGCACGGCGGCGTGGCTGATGTTTCGGTAGGCCGGCGAGAGATTTTTCAACTTTGGCTTGGCGTGCTAAACACCGGGCCTCAACCTTGGCATCCGTGAAATACATTTTCGTCACGGGTGGTGTCGTCTCGTCGTTGGGCAAGGGTCTTACGGCCGCAGCCTTGGGGGCATTGCTGGAGATGCGCGGGCTGGTCGTCCGCATCCAAAAATTTGATCCCTATCTCAATGTGGATCCGGGCACGATGAGTCCGTTCCAGCACGGGGAGGTCTACGTGTTGGAGGACGGGGCGGAGACCGATCTTGATCTGGGGCACTATGAGCGCTTCACGAGCGGCAAGCTTTCGCGGCTGAATTCCCTCTCCTCGGGCCAGGTGTATGAGAGCGTGATCCAAAAGGAGCGGCGCGGCGACTATCTGGGCAAGACGGTGCAGGTGATTCCGCACGTCACGAACGAAATCAAGGAGCGCATCTATGCCGGGGGCAAAGACGCCGACGTGTTGATTACCGAGATCGGCGGGACGACGGGTGACATCGAGGGGTTGCCGTTTCTCGAGGCGATGCGGCAGTTCGCGCTCGAAGTGGGGCCGAAGGATGTGGTGTTTATCCACGTGACGCTCGTGCCGTTTCTCAAGGCGGCGGGCGAACTCAAGACGAAACCCACGCAGCAGTCGGTGGCGAAACTGCGCGAGATCGGCATCCAGCCCGACGTGCTGGTGTGCCGTACCGACCATCCGCTCGATCACGATCTGCGCGACAAGCTCTCGATGTTCTGCAACGTGCAGGTGAAGGCGGTCGTCGAGTGCCGCGATGTGGAGCATTCGATCTATGAGCTGCCGCTGGCGTTGCAGGCGGAGGGCTTGGATCAGCTCGTGCTCGACCTGCTCGATCTGAAAAATCCGCTGCCAGAGAAAAATATCTGGGAAGGCATCGTCGCGCGCCTGCTCGCGCCGAAATACGAGGTCACGATCGGCGTGGTGGGCAAATACATCGAGCTGCAGGACGCTTACAAGTCGGTGTACGAGTCGATCACCCACGCCGGCATCGCGAACAACTGCAAAATCGACGTGCGGCGCATCGACGCGGAGGACCTGGAAAAGAAAAACGGCCTCGCGCGGCTCAAGGGGCTGGACGGCATTTTGGTGCCCGGGGGCTTTGGCGACCGCGGTACCGAGGGGAAAATTGCCGCGGCGAAATACGCGCGCGAAAACAAAATCCCCTACTACGGACTGTGTCTCGGCCTGCAGATCGCGGTCATCGAGTTTGCGCGCAATGTCCTGAAGTTGAAAGGGGCCAACAGCATGGAGTTTGATCCGGCGCCGGCGCATCCCGTGATCAACATGATGGAGGAGCAGAAGAAGATCATCGACAAGGGGGCGACGATGCGGCTCGGCAGCTACGAATGCGCGCTCACGCCGGGCACGCTGGCGCACAAGGCCTACGGGGTCGACAGCGTCCGCGAGCGCCACCGCCACCGGTTTGAGGTCAACAACGCCTACCTCGGCCAGCTCCAGCGGGCCGGTCTGATCGTGAGCGGCATCAATCCCCGGCGCAATCTGGTCGAAATCGTGGAGCTGAAGGGGCACCCGTGGTTTCTCGGCACGCAGGCGCATCCGGAATTTCAATCCAAGCCGAACAAGGCGCATCCGCTGTTCGCGGCGTTTATCGCGGCGGCGTTGAAAAACAAAAAGGGCAGCACCCGGCCGAAGGCCGGGGCGAAGGCGAAGCGCCCACCGGCGAAGAAAAAATAACGTGCTCTTCGATCCCAAGAAACTGCTCGTCATCGCGGGCCCGTGTTCGCTGGAAAATGAGCGCGTCTGCCGCGCCGTGGCCGAGACGCTCGTGAAGATCGGGCGGGCCAACCGCAGCCTGAAATTCGTGTTCAAAGGCTCGTTCGACAAGGCGAACCGCACGTCGCTGGCGGGCGAGCGGGGCACGGGCATCGACGCGGGGCTGAAGCTCCTCGCGTTGATCAAGCGGGACTACGGGTTTCCGGTGCTGACGGATGTGCACGAGCGAGAGCAGATGGCGGCGGTCGCGGAGGTGTGCGACGTGGTGCAGATCCCGGCGTTTCTCAGCCGGCAGACGGACCTGCTGCTCGCGGCGGCCGCGACCGGGCGCGTGGTGAATGTGAAAAAAGGGCAGTTTTTGTCGCCGCAGGAGATGGTCTATGTGACGGGGAAGTTGCGGGACGGAAAGGCGAAGGAGATCTGGCAGACGGAGCGCGGCACGACCTTCGGTTATCAGAACCTCGTCGTGGACATGCGGTCGTTTTCGATCATGGCGCAGAACGGGTATCCGACGATCTTCGACGCGACCCACGCGGTGCAGTTGCCGGGCGCGGGCGGAGGCAAGAGCAGCGGGCAACGCGAATTCGTGCCGCCGCTGGCGAAAGCCGCGCTCGCCGCAGGGGCCGACGGGCTCTTCATCGAGACGCATCCCGATCCGGCCAAGGCGATCAGCGACGGTCCGAACATGATCGCGCTGAAAAATCTGTCCGAATTGCTGGAGACGTGTGTCGCGGTGTGGAAGTGCGTGCGGCAGTAGGGCGACGCGGCGGCCCGCCGGTGCCGCCTAATCGTGGCGGGGCGGGACGGCGATGACGTGTGCCGCCCCTTGACCAAGCTGTTTCCGGCCGCACACTCGCGCGAAACCAAACCTCTGATGGCCTCCTTTATCATCGACGTCCCCGTGCCCTCCATGGGCGCGACCGTGAGCGAACTTACGGTCGTCACGCTCAAAACCAAACCCGGCGACCGCGTGGTCAAGGGCCAGAAGATCGCCGAGCTGGAGAGCGACAAATCGATCTTCGAATACGAGGCGCCCGCGGACGGCACGGTGATCGCGTTGCCGGCGAAGCCGGGCGAAGTCCTCCAGTCGGGGGCGTTGTTTCTGCGGCTCGAAACCGAGGATGCGAGTCTGCGGCACTTGGAGGCGAAGGGCGCCCCCGCGGCGGGCGCGGCCGGCACACCGGCGGCCGGCACCAACGGGAAACCGGCGGCCGCCCTCGTCTGGACCCCCCGGGCGACCAAGCTGGCGCAGGAAGCCGGCCTCGATCCGGCGAAACTCACGGACATCGCCGCCACCGGTCCCGGAGGGCGCGTATCGGGTGACGACGTCGCCGCCTATCTTGCGGTCCGGAAGTCTTGAGTCGACGCCGTCGGTCGCGCGTCCTTACCTGCTGAATCCTTTCGCATGATCGTCGATACCGTTTGCATTGCCGGCGTAGGCCACGCGGCCCCAACCAAAATCCAAGCCAACAGTGAAATTCTGAAGGCCTTCCCTCATCGCACGGAGGACGAAATCGTGCGGCTGACCGGCATCCGGGAGCGGCGCTATGCGGCGGACGACGAGAGCGCGACGGATCTGGCGGTGATTGCGGTGCAGCATGCGTTGACGCAGGCCGGCATGACGGTGGACCAGATCGACGGCATTATCATGGCCACGCTGATTCCGGACCAGCCGGTGCCGGCGATGGCGAGCGATCTTGCGCGGCGGCTGCGGATTCCGCGGGTGCTGGCGTTTGACCTGAATGCGGCGTGTTCGGGCTGGCTGTATGCGCTGGAAGTGGGGCGGTCATTTATTTTGGCGGGCACGGCGAAAAACCTGATCGTGGTGACCGCGGAACTGCTGTCGCGGATCACGAATCCGCAAGATCACGAGACGGCGTTTCTCTTCGGCGACGGCGCGGGGGCGGCGATTCTGACCAACGGAGCGGGCGGTCACCGGCTCCACCGGATGGGATTGGGCGGCGATGCGGACCAGTTTGAGGCGATCCAGCGCAAGGGCGGCGGCGCGCGCATGCCGTGGCCGGTGGCGCAGAACGGACACGCGGAGCATTTTTATCTCCAGATGAACGGCACCTCGGTGTTCAAGCACGCGGTGATCGGTTTCGCGGAGCAGATCGAGCAGACGCTGGCGCGGGAGAAGCTGAAGCCCGAGGACATCGCGTGGATCGTGCCCCATCAGGCCAACGAGCGGATCCTGAAGGCGGTGAGCAAACGCGTGGGGATTCCCTACGACAAGTTCGTCGTGACGATCGGCAAATACGGCAATACGAGCGCGGCGAGCGTCTCGATGGCCCTCGGTTGGGCGGCGGAGGAAGGCATCTTCGGCGACGGCGACAAAATCATCTTCTGCAGCGTGGGCGCCGGGCTGACGTTTGCGGGCGGGCTGCTGGAGTGGTGATGGGGGCGCGAAACGCGCCGGGTTACTTCAGCTGCTTGAGCAGAAAGGTGTAGGCGAGGGCGTTCATGTAGGCGGATTGCTTGTTGTTGGCCGCGCCGCCGTGGCCGCCCTCGATGTTTTCGTAGTACAGGACGTCGGCCGGTTGGGCTGCGAGGGCCGCGGCCATTTTGCGCGCGTGGCCGGGATGCACGCGGTCGTCGCGGGTCGAGGTTGTAAAGAGCACGCGCGGATACGTCACGCCGGGACGGATATTTTGGTAAGGCGAGTAGCGGGAGAGGTAAGCCCATTCGGCAGGGACGTCGGGGTTGCCGTATTCGCCCATCCAACTCGCCCCGGCAAGGAGGAGGTGGTAGCGGCGCATGTCGAGCAGGGGCACTTGGCAGACGACGGCGCCGAAGAGGTCGGGGCGCTGCGTCAGCATCACGCCCATGAGGAGGCCGCCGTTGCTGCCACCCATGATGCCGAGGTGTGGCGTCGACGTGACGCGGCGGCGGATCAGATCTTCGGCGATCGCGATGAAATCTTCATAGGCGCGCTGGCGGTTTTCCTTGAGGGCGGCCTGGTGCCAGGCGGGGCCGAATTCGCCGCCGCCGCGGATGTTCGCCAGCACGTAGACGCCGCCGCGCTCCAGCCACGCGCTGCCGATGCCGGCGCTGTAGTTGGGCGTCATCGACACCTCGAAGCCGCCGTATCCGTAAAGGAGAGTCGGGTGGGAACCGTCGGGCTTGAGGCCGGAGCGGGAAACCTGGAAATAGGGCACGCGCGTGCCGTCCGGGGAGACGGCCTCGTGCTGGGCGACCTCCAGGCCGTCGGCGGCGAAAAATGCGGGGAGTTGTTTGAGTAGCTCGCGTTGGTCCTGCCCGATGGTGCCGCGATACAGGCTCGAGGGGGTGAGGAAGCCGGTGACGTTGAGGAAATAGTCGTCGGAATCCTCGTCGATGGCGGAGGCCGAGACGCTGCCCAGTTCCGGGACGGGCAGCCGGGTACGGCGCCAGGCCGGGCCGTCGGGCGTGAGCACGTGGAGCCGGCTGCGGACCTGGTCGAGTTCGTTGAGGATGAGGTGGTCGCGGGTGGCGGTGAAGCCGGCGAGCGAGGTGCGGGGGCCGGGCGCAAAGAGCACGTCGAAGGCGCGGTCGCCGGCGAGGAATTTTCCCCACGGGGCGGCCAGCAGCGCGCCCGCGGCGTAGGTCCGGCCGGCGACGGTCCACGCGGAGCGGAGTGTGACGGTGATGAAATCGCGGAACGTGCCGACATCCGCATCGGCGGGCACGTCGAGTTTGACGAAGGCGTCGCCCACGCGGAGGTGGGTTTCGCCGGTGAAGAAGGTGATCGCGCGGCGGACGAACTCGCGGTGAAAACCGGGGCGGTCCGCGACCCACGCGCCCGTGGCGACGTCGGTGGCGGTGCCTTCGAAGACGGTGCGCGCGGCGGAGAGCGGCGTGCCGCGGCGCCATTCCTTGACGAGGCGGGCGTAACCGGAATCGGTGAGGGAGCCGGGGCCGAAATCCGTCCCGACATAGAGGCGGTCGCGGCTGCCCCACGCGACGTCGGTCTTGGCCTCGGGGAGGTTGAACGCGTTTTCGGTGACGAAGGATTTGGTGGGCAGATCGAACTCGCGGATCACGACGGCGTCGCCGCCGCCCCGGGAAAGGCTGAGGAGGCAGCGTTCGTGGCCGGGCCGGAGCCACTCGACGGCCTTCCAGACCCAGTTCTCCTTTTCGGCGGTGGCGAGCGCGTCGAGGTCGAGGACGGTTTCCCAGACCGGATTTTCTTGGCGGAATTCTTCGAGGGTGGTGCGGCGCCAGAGGCCGCGCACGTGCTGCGCGTCGCGCCAGAAATTGTAGTAGTGCGCGCCGTGTTTCGCGACGTAGGGGATGCGCGCTTTCGAATCGTAGATCGCGAGCAGGCGGTCGTGGACGGGTGCGAAATCGGGCGAGGCCTCGAGTTCGCGCCGGGAGACGGCGTTTTGGTCGCGCGCCCAGGCGAGCGCGCGCTCGCCCTGCACGTCTTCCAACCAGAGGAACGGATCGGTGGCGGCAGGCTGGTCAGACGACATGAGGGGGACGGCGGCGAGGAGCAAAGTGAGGGTGAAAAGTGAGCGGCGCACGGGAGGAAAGGTGGAATCAGGCGGGGTTTTGCAATTCGTAGCTCAGCACGCTGAGCGCGTAAGTGGCGGCGGTTTCACACCGGAGCACGAGCGGGCCGAGGGTGATGGGCGCAAAACCGTGACGTGCGGCGAAGCTCATTTCCGCGGAGGAGAAATCGCCCTCGGGGCCGATGAGCCAGAGCACGCGGGCGGGGGCGCGTCCGTGGTTCGCCCGAAACGCGGCGAGCACGGGTTTGAGCGACTGCGCGCCGGGGTGGAGGCTCGCGATGAGTTTCAGGTCGTAGCCGGGCGCGTTCGCCATGAATGAGGCGGCGGGCTGGACGGGGAGGACGGTCGGGACAAAGGCGTTGCCGCACTGTTTCGCGGCTTCGAGCGCGGCGGTCTGCCATTTTTCGATTTTTTTGTCGGAGCGATCGCCGTCGAGGTGAACCTGCGTGCGTTCGCTCTCGAGCGGGACGATTTGGGCGGCGCCGATTTCGGTGGCCTTGCGCACGATGGCGTCCATGGACGCGCCCTTGGGCAGGGCCTGGGCGAGGGTGATGGCGTAGGGGAGGGGCGGGAGCACGCGGCGCGAGCGGATGGTGAGCACGGCGGCGTTTTTCCGATCGGAGGCGAGTGTGCACGTCCACTCGGTGCCGCGGCCGTCGAAGGCGATCACGGGGTCGCCGGGGCGGGCGCGGTTGACGGCGACGAGGTGGTGCGACTCCTCGGGCGAGAGGGTGAGGGCGGTCGGCTCGCCCGTGGTCGGCGGGCAGAAGGCGCGGAAGTCGGGCATGGGGCAGTGGACAGTCGAAAGGGGGAAGTTGAAAGCCGGAACCGCAGCGGGCGCGGGGGCGAAAACCGCCAGGGCGCCAGGATCGCGCCCGGCGCCCTGGCCGACTTAAACAGTGAACGATGAATTTTCCAAAAAGAACGGGTATCTGACGCGCGGAAAAGACGCCGGGCGGGGAGGGTGTTCAAAAAACGGGGTGTGAAAATTACATGGACATGGAGGGAGGGGTTTTCCAGTTTTCGCCGACGCTCGCTAGCCCGGGTGGCGGAATTGGCAGACGCAGCAGACTCAAAATCTGCCTTCGCAAGAATTGTGGGTTCGACCCCCACCCCGGGCACCAGTGTCAGAGGTAATTCGAAAACACGGGACGACAACGGGACAGCCTGAAGGAGTGGGTCGCCTTTGGGCGTACAACGCGGATTTCACCTCTCATTGGTCAATCACTCCGACGAAGCGTCGCTTCTCCGCCGCGTCGGACGCGAAGGCCGCCCCATCGCGCCCTCCCCGGGGCTGTCGCCGCAGGCTCCGTCAGGGGCACGGGAAAGGGGCTGCTGGCTGCGATGGGCGCGGCGAACGCCGGGGTGGGGTGGCACCGCGGAGCGGGAGGCGGCTCGTTTTCATGAGCGGGGCGAGGTGCAGCGGAGCATGCGGGCGGCGAAGTCGCGCAGGAAGTCCTCGCGCCACCGGCTGATGTGGCGCGCGCCCGGCTCGCGGCTCTCCGCGGCGGCCGGATCCGGATCGTCGGTCCACCAGTGGGGATAAAGGGTCGAGGGTTGCCGGGCTCGCTCGGGGGCGGGCATTTGGGTGGTGAAGCCGCCGCTCAGGCCGTCGAGCCCGGGGACGGTGCTCTGGAGGGTGTAAGTCCACGTCTTCGCGTCCTTGGGCGACACGACAAAATGCCAGGCCCCGGCGTCGTCGGCAAAGCCGGCGAATGTTTGCCACTCCAGCACAAGGTTCGCCTGGGCGCCGGCTGGCGCGGGTCCGGTCGGGCGGTAAACGAGGTCGATGATCGCGTAGGTTTCGACGACATCGGCCGCGGTGGGGGCGCGGTCGAACACAGCGCGCGGCCGGTCCCAGGCGCGGACGAAACGTCCGCCCCACGAGTCGGTGGCGGGATTTTCCGGCGTTGCGCCGAACAGATACGCGAGGGACGGGGTGTCGCCCATTTTGATTTTGTCCGCGATGGTCGCGAAGTAGGCGCCGAGTGCGCCGCGGCCCTTGACGTGTTCCCGCACAAACGCGGCGTTCGCCAGATCGCCGGTCTGGTTGCCCCCAAGAAACCAGCCGCGGTAGGTGGCGTTGGCTTCGATGATCCAAAGGTCGCGGTGTTCGCGGGCGATGTAGTCGTAGGCCGTCGCGGACCATTTTTTGTTGGGACCGCCAATGAAGTAGACGTGGAGCTTCGCCTTGATCGACGGCTCGTCGTGCAGCGCCTGCGCGAGATCGTCGATGCCGCCCCACACGAGGAGCCAAAGCGGGCGCGGATCGTCGCGCTGCGCGCACCGGATGATCCAGTCGGAGCCCTCGGTGCGTTCGCCCCAGCCGCGGAGACCGGCGGAATCGAGACCGCCCTGTTTCGTGAGGCCGCGGAGGGTGTCGGGGGCCGGATAGTGGTCGGAATACGTGCGCAGGTTGGGATAGTCCTTCGCGTAGGCGTCCACAATTTTCAGGATGTTTTCCTGCCGATTCCGCGCGGCGCCCCAGGGCGAGGCGATCATGCCCTCGAGATCGATGCGGTCGGCGTAGACGAGCAGGTGGACGAACGACTGGAAGTCGTCGAAGTCGGTGCCGCCGATGTCGGACGAAACAATGACGCGCGGACGCGGGTTCGAGGGCGCCGCCGGGCAGGATGTCGCCAGGAGGGCCGTGAAGGCGCCGAGGGAAAAGAGGAAGGAAGCTTTCATCGGAATTCGCACCTGCGGGCGTTGAGTTTGTCGGTTGCAACCGCGAGCCAAATGACGAGTGCCGCAGCGAAAGGCGGCGGGCGCGAGGCCGAGGCGGCGGACCCGCATGAAGAGAGGGTGACGGCCAATCGGCCGGGGCGAGCACCCGGGGCGAGTATCCCGCGCCGCAGGGTTGGCCCGCTGGCGGCGATCAGTCGCGAAGGACCGGGGCCGGACGCGCAACGCCGAGACCGCGCTGCCGGCGTTGCGCTGCGGCCGGTAAAACCTGCGGAACACGCCGCCGGATACGGTCAGGCCACGCCACGCGCCGACGGAAGGCGGGCGAGATCGAGCTGCTCGACGATTTCGACGCCGTAGCCGTCGAGGCCGATGATTTTTCGCGGGTGCTGCGTGAGCAGGCGGATGCGGGTCAGCCCCAAGGTTCGCAGCATCTGCGCACCGATGCCGTAGTCGCGCAGATCCATCCCCTGCTGGGGCTCGGGGCGGCCGGGGCTTGGGGCGATTTTTTGGAGCAGGGCTTCTTCCCGGTTTGCGGGTTGCATGTAGAGCAGCGCGCCGGCGCCCTCTGCGGCGATGGCCCGCAGGCTGGTGCCGAGGACGTCCCTGGCGTCGCCGGCGAATTGGGCGTGAAACACGTCGCTCAGAACGTTGGCGGTATGCACCCGCACCAGCACCGGCTTGGTCCCGTCGGCGGCACCCAGCGTGAGGGCGAGATGGGTCCGCTTGTCGATGCGGCTCTGAAAAACGTGGACGCGGAACGTGCCGTATTCGGTCGGGAGATCGCTCTCGCCGACTTTTTGGATCAGGCTTTCGCGGCGCAACCGATACGCGATCAGTTGTTCGACCGAGATCATTTTCAGGCCGAACCGCCGGCTGAATTCAACGAGCTGGGGCAGGCGTTGCATGGTGCCGTCCTCGTTCACCAGTTCGCACAGAACCCCGGCGGGGGGCAGGCCCGCGAGGAGGGCGAGATCCACGGCCGCCTCGGTGTGACCGGCCCGCTCGAGCACCCCGCCGGGCTTGGCGCGCAACGGGAAAACGTGGCCCGGCTGCACCAGTTGTTCGGCTGTGGCCGCGGGATCGGCCAGAAGCTTGATCGTCACGTAGCGGTCATACGCGCTCACTCCGGTGGAAATCCCCGCGCTGGCGTCGACGCTGACGGCAAAATCCGTGCGTTGCACCTCGCGGTTGCGGGCGACCATGGGGCCGAGTTGCAGGCGGTCGAGCTGGTGGCCCAGCATGGGCACGCACACGATGCCGCTGCCGTAGCGGATCATCATGTTGACCGTCTCCGGGGTGGCCTTGGAGGCGGCCATGATGAGGTCGCCCTCGTTTTCGCGGTCGGCGTCGTCCGAAACGACCACGAGCTCGCCCGCGGCGATCGCGGCGATGGCGGCTTCAACGGTGTCAAAGGTGTGGTCGGCAGACATGGTTCGCGAAACCGTAGGGAGAAGCGTGCGGCGTGCGCAACCAATTGTTGGCCGAGCGAGGGGCGGCAACGGGCGGGCCAAAGCCGGTGCGAGCGGCGGCGCCCGGCGCATTGCCGGTGCGGAGCTCGGCGGAAGGTGGGGTTTCCGGGGGCGTTGGCTGTCTGGTGCTGGGTCGGTTGGGGGCCGGGGCAGAGGCTGGGATGGAGATCGCTCGGGCGCAGGCGGGGCGGTTGCACCGGTGGGCGGGTTGGCGCGCACGGTGGCGGAGGCGCGGGCGCATTGCGGCTGGGAGCCAAGCGTGCCGATCGGGGTGTGCGACTGTGAGCCGGACCCATCGAACGGAAGCCGGATTTTCACGGGGATCGGATTCGCGAGGAGGCCGTAAGGGGCCGTGAGGGAGTTGCCCCAAGCGCCGCCGAACCACGCCGTGTGCCGGGTGGGACGACGTCGGACGCCCTAGTTGGAGGCGGGCGGAGCGGGAGCGCGCAGGGTGGGGCCGTCGATCCACCGGCCACTGATCATAACGGTGCGCGGGTCGTCCGGCAGCCCGCGCTCGTTGCGGTGGATTTGCGCCGCCAGCGTCTCAACCGCGACGATACCGTGGAGTTCCGGGCGCAGATCGAGTCCCGCGCATGCCTGCGTGCGCTCGTTCCAGTTCAGGTTGAAGAAGCCCAGATCCTCGGGCACGGCGATCCGGGCCCGTTTAAGCCAAACCAGCGCCCGATCGACGTGGCCGATGACGAGGTCGGGGCGGTGGGCGCCCTGCCAGGCCATAAATTCCGCGCACGTGATGGCGTCGCGCGTCAGCACCGGCACCTCCCCGATGCCGCCCTGATTTTCTTGAAACGAACGGAACGCGGCGGACC
>CAJAYO010000119.1 GCA_903948415.1 uncultured Opitutia bacterium
ACCCTCGCCCGCTGGCCCGATCGCACCGCGCAGCCGTCCCTCGTGCTCGTCGCCGCCAAAGCCACTGTCGCCTCCGCGCGCGCCACGGCCAACCAAGCCGCGTTCCGCTACTACGAGCGTAACCGCGAAGTCTGGACGCCCGGCGAAACCTCCCTCGTCTCCGACCTGCTCGGCGCCACCACCGACGGCGCCGCCCGCAAGAAACTCGTCGTTCTGCTCAACCGCGCCGCCGACAAGCCCGCCCTCGCGCTCGTCGAAAAACTCCAGTCCGAGCCCGCGCTCGCCGCCGCCGCCAAGACCGCCGCCCTCTGCATCGCCGCCAACCTCGCCGGCCCGCCCAAGGCCCGCGCTTCCGACAGCGAAGGCTCCGCGAAGAATCTCTTCGACGGTAAAATGACGACCCAATGGCGCGGACCCGTCACCCCCGGCCAATGGGTCGAGATTGATTTCAAACAATCCCGCCCACTCCATCGCCTCACCCTCGACCAAACCGGCCGCACCGGCGAATTCCCCGAGCGCTACGAAGTGTTCGTCACCGACGATCTCGCGAAACCCGGCAAGGTCGTCGTCTCCGGCGCGGGCAAAGCCAACCGCACCGTCATCGATCTGCCCGCGGGAACGAGCGGCCGCTACGTGACGATCAAGAACACCGCCGAACGCGTCGACTCGATGTGGTCGATCGCCGAGTTCTTCGTCGACTGAGGCACTCCTCCCCGGCGGCGCGTCGCCGCACCGCCCGACCGGTGCCCGACCGAAAGGCGCCGATGCTTGGCGTGGCCCGATCCCCGCGCGGGCTTGCGGCCTGGGATCGGGACCGCCCGCGATTCGGACCGTGACCACGTGCGCCGCTCACGCGGGGCACGACCGCGCCGCCGAGGCCCCCCGGGAATTCCGCGGCCCTACGGCACGACGTAGAGTTCCACCAGCGCCGTGCCCGCCGTGTTTCCGACTCCGCTTACAATCGCGGTGTAGGGCCCGGGTGTCAGCGTCGTGAGAACGACCGCGTCGCGACTCCCGCTCGGGAGCGCAAACGCCCCCACGGACTCCGCCGTGCTCGCGATCTCCGCCGCATTGCCCGCCGTCGACCAGTTGTCGTTCGTCTCAAGAATTGTCGAACCGCGATAAAGTGTAATCGTCGGATCGGCGAGCGCACCGGCGACGCCGAAAGCCGTGAGCCCCGGACCCACGGCGCGGATCAACAACCGCAACGTGCCAGTGCCACCGATCACAAATCCGGGAATCAACACACTGTCACCCGTGCCCACGTAAGCGCGGGTCGAGGCGTTGAGCACCGCCGCGATGGTCGCCGTGGATGCGTCGTAAACTTCGAGCAGCGCGATGCCCGTGCCGTTGTCCGTCGCGGTCACCGGAGCCGTGTAAGCGCCAGGCGCGAGATTGGCCACCACCGCCGCGTCCTTGCTCCCGGAGGTCAGGGCAAAGGCGCCGACGGTCGACATCGCGGTCGCATCCGCCGCCAGCCAGTTGTCGTTCGTCGCCACCGTCGCGGTTCCACTCAGGAGACTGAAGCGCGGATCGGCGAGCCCGCCCGGCACGCCAAAACCACTGAGGGTGGGTCCGACCGCGCGCACGAGCATCGGGCGAATCGCCGTGCCGCTGAGCACGAAGCCGGGAATCGGCGTGCCGGCCGCGCCGCCCACGGGCACGCGCGTCGCAATGTTGATGAGTCGGGCCGTGCCCGTTGTACCGGGTTCGACCGCCGCCGCGATCGGACCGCGCACCGCGAAGGCGCGGTAATTGGACGCCATCACCTCGAAACTGATCAGGCCCTGGGCTCCGCGCGGCGGGCCGCTGGCGGCGGGCACGGCGTTGTTCACGCCGAACTCCACGAGCCAGGCACTCGTGGGCGCGCTGTTGCCGCCTCCCCGCAGAGCGGTGGACGACCAGTACGCGGTCGCCGGCGTCGTTGCCGAGGGAAAAAGCACGCGGTTCACCGGTGAAACGGCCGCCGCCGCCGTGGTCGCCGTCGTGAGGGTCAAATCGACGAGACTCTGAAGTTCCTTGATGTTGGGCAGGCGCCAGTCCGTGAAGCCGGCCAAGGCCAGGTTTTCTGCGTAGACGAGCGCGCCCTGCCAGTTCACCGCCGGGCCCGGCACCTGCGCCCACATCAGCCCCGTATCCAGATCGGTGACCGTGCCATCGAGGTTGTTGCGGTAGTTGTGGCCGTTCGTGGGTTTCGCCCCGCGGACGTAGCGTGCATGGTAGCGGAGCGTTCCGCCGGCGCTGGTCGTCTCGCTCTTCGGCTTTGGGCCCATGCCGCCGCCCGCGTTGACGCACCACACCTTCGTCGCATCCGCACCGTAGCTGTCGCTCGACCACCAATACTCGGCGGCGCCCGCGGGATGGCTCGGAAAGAAGGTCGGATTCAGCGCGGCAGGATTGCCGAGGTTGTGGTTCACGATGCTGAACAACTCCGTCGGCGTCGGCAGGCGCCAATCCGTAAAGCCGCCCGTGGTCACGCTGCCGGCCCGGGTCGCCGCGTTCTCCCAGGTGGACTCGCCGTTGTCGACCTTCTGCCACATCAGGCCCGTGACCTTGTCGGTGATCGTGCCGTCGCCATTGTCGGCGTAGCTCGGCGCGTTGATCGTGTAGTCGGAGTCTTCGCCCAACGTCGCGGTGGCCTCGATGGTTTGGCCGGTATCGGGAAGTTTCAGCAGGCTCGGTCCGGCCATGCCGTAAGTCGTGAGGCGATTGCCACCACTGTTGTAGGTCGTCGTCGTCGGCTGAATCGTGGGGAGCCGCCACGTGACGGTAAGGGTCTTCGGGCTGGCATTGCGGTTGATGCGCCAGCACTCGTCATAGGTGTTGGCGCCCACCTGGACGCGCATGAGAAACTGATCCGGCGACGGCGTCCCGGTGAGGGACTCGACGAGATTGCCCGACGCATCCGTGTCGAGTGCGACCGGGTTCTTGTAGGCGATGATCCGCGCGCCTTGCACCGCTTGGGCCGTATACCCGCCGGTGCCGGACTGGCGCATGCCTGGCACCTCCGGCTGGCCGTCGACTTGGCCGCCAAAGTTGACGACCGTGCCGTGGAACGCGGTGGGCAAATACGGATTCGCCGGGCCCGTCGCGGCGCTGCCGATCGCGTGATAGTGATAGTTCCACGCGCCGTGAGTGTGCCCGCCCTCGGCATCGAGCGCCTGCCGCGCCGTCCCGTCGGGTTCCGTGTAACCGTAAATCGGATAACCGTCCAGGGCCCACGCCACCGGCTTCTCGATGCCGAGTACGGTCTGCAAATGCACCGGCGCGATGTGATAGTGGTAGTCGTCGGCCAAACCGCAGTGCCCGCCGTAGAGGTCGAGCTCACCAATTTCGTAGGCGACCGCGCCCCGGTTGTTGCGGGGATTGAAAATCGGGATGCCATCCGCGCCGACCGCGATGGCGCCGCGCTGGAAGTTGCCCGCAGAAATTGGAATGGGCGAGGCCGAGGGCGTGGGCACCAGCGGCAAACGCCAGATGTTGGGCTTGCCAAAACCAATGGAGCCCTGGTCGCGCTCGGGATTGGTGGTCGAGGCGAAATACGATGTCGGCACCGGAATCTGCTGCTGCCACGAAATAATCCCCACCATGAGCGCGGGCATGAGCGCGGGATTCGGGACATTGTCCGACTCCACGTAAAACGTCGTGGCATCGTAGTACGAGCGCACGCGCGGTTTGAAGGCGCCGAAGGACGCCGCCATCGTCGCCCCGTAACCGGCAGGAGGCGCAGCCGCCGGCAGCGGCGCTGATCCGGCGCCTTCCGCCGCGAGCATCCGCGCGACCTCCGCGTGAATCCACCCGTCTCCGTCGTGCGCGCGGCCGATGGCGGCACCCAGCGTGGAGACCAGCAAAACGCAGCCAAATCGTCGTAGGAGGTGGGTCATGGAAAATACGGATCAGGGAACTTCGTAAATTTCAACCAGCGCCACACCCGTCGCAGCGCCGACCCCGCTCACCTGCGCCGTGTAGGATCCCGGGGTGAGGGTGACGAGCATCGCGGAATCGCGGGAATTCGCGGGCAGCGTGAACGCCCCCACTTGCGCACTCGCGAACCCCAGCTGCGCCGCGTTGGACGAGGTGAGCCAGTTGTCATTCTGCTGGATCACGGTGTCCGATCCTTGCCGGAACAGCGCGAGCTGCGGGTCGGCCAAGACGCCGGTGACGCCGAACTGCGTCAGGCTCGGGCCGATCGCGCGGATCAGCAGCTGCTTCGGCGCGTCGCCCTGGATCGTGAAACCCGCGATCAAGATCGAGCCGCCGGTGCCGACGTTCGTGCGGGCGGACATGTTCACCAGCTTCGCGGACGTAGCCGTCGTCGAGGTGTCGTAGGCTTCCATCAACGCGATACCCGGGGCGGCCGTCTTGCCGCTCACCACGGCCGAGTAGCTCCCCGGCGTGAGATTCGCCACGAGGGCCGCATCCAGCGCGTTGGTCGCGAGGGCGAACGCCCCGACGCGCGTCGTGACCGCGACGGTTTGATTGGTGTTCGTGCCGGTCGACCAGTTGTCGTTGGTCGCGACGATCGAGTTGTTGGCATCCGTCACGGTGAGCACGGGATCCGCCAACCCTCCGGTTACTCCGAAGCCCGCGAGCGCGGGCCCGATGCCGCGGATCAAGAGCGGCGCGGGATCCCCCTGACCGACCACGCAGCCGACGATCAGCGTGTCGCTACCCGTGCCGGCCGTGGACCGGACCGAGAGATTGCCGAGCCGGCTCGCGCCCAGCGTGAGGATCGCCGCGGCGGAGGTCACGGAGCCGGCCGTCGTCGAAACGACCACGGTATAGCTCCCGGCATCGGCGGCCTGCGCGCGCGCGAGGCCGAGCACAGCCGTGGTCGCGCCGGCAATGGCGACACCGTTGCGCTGCCATTGGTAGGCGAGCGGAAGCGCGCTGGTCGCGCTCACGGAAAACGTCACCGGAGTCCCGGCCGAGACGGCCTGCGACCGCGGCTGCGCGGCGATGACGGGGCTCGTGCTCTGCTCCGCCGCGGTCCCGACGGTGTAGGAAAACGCGACCGTGCCGTTGACCTTTTCGGTGCCGGGCCGCTCATCGGCCGGTAAATAGGTGCGGACATATTCCACCTTCACTCCGGCCGGCGCCACCGTCACGCGCGTGTAGCCGCTGTCCGGGAACCGCTCGCCGGTCGCGTAGGCATCGGAATTGAACAACGAGTAGTTGGGATTGGCCGGTGAACCGAGCGCCTGGTAGGTGACGCCGTCGAGCTGCTGGTGCACCCAGATGTGATCGTGGCCCTGAAAGAAGATCGTGACCTTGTTGGCCACGAAGAGCTGGTGAATCGGCAGCGCCCAGCCCGCGCGGTTCTGCGCGAAACCGGGCGTACCGTTGTTGTTCTGGCCGCCCCACTCGAATTTCAGCGCGACATCGATACCACCCCGCTGCGTGCCCATCACATGATGGGCGAAGACAAATTTGTATTTCGCCCTGCTCCGTTCGAGCGTGGTTTTCAGCCAGTCGTATTGGGCTTTGCCGTGGCTGATATCCCACTGATTCGGCGTTTTGTTGCCGCCAAAGAAATCGTTGTCCACGACCACGGGCGAACCCCAGTAAGGATCGATCGTGACGAAGAGCGCGTCACCCCACTCCCACGCATAGTAGTTTCGCAGCAAGCCGATGTGCTCGATGGTCTCGGCGTTGCCCGAATAGAAATCATCCGGCGCGGGCTGGGCGTAGTAGAGATTGCGCGCGTTCTGCGCCCAGACAGCAACGTTGTTCGGTGTGCCGTCGAGCAGGTAGCGGGCGGCCTGCTCGTGGTTGCCGTTCACCAGGAAGATCGGCGCGGACTTGCCGAGGAGACCGAGGTAAGGGCGCTGGATGTTGTAACGTTCCGCGACCTGCGGCTGGGTGACCGCTCGGGGATTGGCCTGATTGATCGTGTCGACGCTGAAATCGTCGCCACTGGTCAGATAAAAATCCGGCTGGTCCGCGGCCACCGTGTTCATCGTGCGGGTGTAGAACGCGGAATTGAACTGGGTGTTCGCACGCTCCGGATGGGAATCACCCTGCACCCCGAAGACGAAGGTGCTGCCCGGCGCGCGCTGCGTCATAAACGAATATTCCGGGCTGGCGTCGTAAACGGTCGCATTCGGGGCTCGGAAACGGATCCGGTAAAAATAGCGCGTGTTGGCCACGAGTCCCGGGAGCGTGACTTCCCGCGGGGCGTTGGCCGCCAGCAAGATCGCGTCGATTTGCCCGGTGTAACTGCCCGGGCGGGTGCCATACTCCAGAAAAACCGACTGGGCCGACGGGGCGAGCAAGTTGGCGGCGATCGACTGGTTCGTCGGGCGTCCGAGCACAATCGTGCCGGGAAAATCGGCGGCCAGCGCCCGCGTGGCGACGACGGCGGCCCACAACAGAAAAATGCGGCGCCAACCCGATCGCGGGCGGGACGATGTCATGGACGAGAAGGGAGCAATCACGGTGGTCATGGTAGGCAAAATAAATCCAGCATCGCGGCCCGGCCCTAGGCCGCAATCCGCCTCCGCGCGCCCGGCCCCTTCTCCGCAAGAGAAATCCGCCGTCCGGTGGCGACGCCCACGCTCGCCCGCAAAAGTTTCCTCGCGCGGTTGAGCCGGACTTTCACCGCCCCGAGCGACAGCCCCAGGCGGAGGGCGATCGACCGGTAGTTGTCGCCCTGCACGATGAGCCGCACGATTTCCCGGTCCACGCTGCCGAGGTCGCCCAACGCGAGCTCGAGCGCCTCCATGATTTCGAAAACCGCCGGCGTCGTGTCCGTCGCGGCCGTAGCCAAAAACACGCCGTCGTCGGGCACCGTCACCGGCCGACACCGGTTCCGGCGGATCACATCGAGGGACGTGTTGCGCGCGAGGGTGAAGAGCCACGATTCAAACGTCCGCGGATCGCGCAGCAGCGCGATGCGCCGAACCATCTTGATCAGCACCATCTGCACGACGTCCTCCACGCCGCTCGGCTGGGTGATGAACGGCCGTACGAATGCGCCGATCCGTTTTTCGTAGCGTCGCACAAGTTCCGACTGGGCGCCGAGTTCACCGGCCTTGGCCCGGCCCACCAGCGCGAGCAGCTCGGACCGCTCGGCCTCGTCGGGCTGGACCCGACGCAGCGCGGAGGCCGACCAAACGGGCAGATTTGCCGCGGGCCGCGCGGCGCCGGGCCCAGGCATCGGCCCGGCGGGGCGCGGTCCCTTGCCAACGCCGAGAGTCGTGAACGGGGCGCAATCGATCATCTTAGTTGGCCGGAGCAACCGTGTAGGTGTGGGCAATCGTGCGGTTCTTCAGGGTCGCGGTTTCCTGGCTCGGCAACGCCGCGCGGACGTATTCGACCTTGGTGTTTTCCGGGGCCACGGTCACCCGCAGATGACCCGAGTTCGGCAGGATCGTGCCTTGGACGTATTTTCCGTCGCCGGCACTGGCCGTGGAGAAATTCGCCGTGCCGGGCTGCGGGCATTCCTGATAAACGATCCCATCGAGCTGCTGGTAGCCGTAGAAGTGATCGTGCCCGTGGAAGACGGCGCTGACCTTGTTGGCAACCAGAAGTTGGTGAATCGGCATGTCCCAACCCGGGCGCTTGGCCGCGAAGCCCTCCGTGTCATCGGCGTTCTTGCCGCCCCACTCGTAGCGGTGAGCGGTCTCGACGCCCCCGCGCGCCGACTCGATACCGCCGACCAGGTGATGCATGAACAGAAATTTGTATTTGGCGCGGCTGGCCTGCAGCGTCGCCTTGAGCCAGTCATATTGCGCTTTCCCGAGCGACCAACGCCAGTTGTCGCGCGGATTCGCATTCGGATTCGTCAGCGTGTTGTTGAACGGGTCGAGGATGAGGAAAAGGGCGTCGCCCCATTCATACGCATAGTAGTTCTCGAGGAGTTCATCTTTCCCGAAGACAAAGCGCGTCTCCGCACTGCCCGAGTAAAACACCCCGTCCGGGACGGGAATCGCGAAGTAGCGTTTGCGGGCCATAATATCCCAGCTCGCCAGATTGTTGTCCTTCGCAGCCGACCGATCCGCCTCGTAGACGTAGCGGTATTCCGCCTCGTGGTTGCCCAGCGTGAACATAAACGGCACCGAGTGGCCGAATTCGGCGAAATTGTTCCGCAGGGTCACCGCGCGAAACTCGATCAGCCCGTAGTTCACCGTCAGCCCCGGCAAAATCGTCGGCATCTTGTCGGTCATTAAAATATCGCCGAGGTCGACGTGGAAATCGGGATTGTCCTGCCCGATGTTGCGCATCGCGAGGGTGAACAGCGGCTGGCTGGTGACCTCGTCGAGGTGCGGATCGGCCGTGATCGTAAAGGTGAACGCGGTGCCGCGGGGCCGCGCGGTCTGGAAGCTGCGCTCGCCCCGGGCGCGGAACACCGTCTCGCCCGGAGCGCGGTAGCGCACCCGGTAAAAATAGCGGCGGTTGGCCTGCAAGGGAGCGGACGGATTCGACGACTGAAGCTTCACCTCAAACGGCGTCCCGGCCAGGTAGGTCGCGGTGGGCGTCTGGCCCGTGTAGGCCCCGGAAGCAGCGCCGTATTCCACGTAGAGTTCGACGTTCTGGTTGGCCTCGAGATTGAGCGTCACACCTCTGTCCGTCGGAATGCCAAGAAATTCCGGCGCCGTAAACCCGAGCGGCGCCGTCGTGTCGGAAATTTTGAAATCCCACAGCGTGGAGGCGACCACGTAAGACGCCGCCGCCGAGGTCGTCGTTGCCCCCGTGTTGCTGGTGGCGGTGACGCTGTAGCTGACGGTTGTGCCCGCAACCTGGACGGGGATCGCGGCGCCGAACATGCCATCACCCGCCGCACCGTCGCCATTCAGACCGTCATCCCGCATGGTCAGCGCCACCGGCGTGGCCCCGGTGCCCACCGTGTAGCTCAGTCGCAGTCCGCTCACTACGCCACCCGGATCAGGCTGGCCTTTTGCCGTCACGAAAACTTTGTCCGCGTAATTGGGTGCCGTCGGAGCGGTCGCGACTTCGGTGACCGCGAAACCCGTTGGGGCTGGCAGCGTCGGCACCACATAGAGCTCCACCAGCGCTGTGCCGGTGGTGTTGCCCACACCACTGACCACGGCCGTGTAAGAACCCGGCGACAGCGTTACCAACACCGCCGCGTCCCGGCTGCCAGCGGGCAACATAAACGCCCCCACCGCCGACGCGACCCTTCCGATTTCCGGCGCATTGCCGGCAGTCGACCAATTGTCGTTGGCCGCGACGACCGTCGAACCGCGGAGCAACGTGATGGTCGGATCCGCCAATGCGCCCGGCACGCCAAAGGTCCCCAGCGTCGGACCAACCGCGCGCACCAGCAATCGCAGAGTCCCGGTGCCGCCGATGACAAAGCCTGGGATCAGCACACGGTCGCCGGTGCCAACAAACGCCCGGGTTGAAGCATTGACAATCTCAACACCGGACTGCGGAGCACCGTCGTAAACTTCGACGAGCGCTACACCGCTGCCGCCATCGGTCGCCCCGATTGGGGCCGTATACGAGCCGGCCCCCAGGTTGGCCACCGCAGCCGCGTCCTTGCTGTCCACAGCCAGATTGAACGCCCCGGCCGATGACATCCGCGCGGCATCGGTCGCAAGCCAGTTATCATTCGAAACAATCGTCTCGGACCCGCCGACAATACTCAACCGCGGGTCGGTGAGGATTCCGGTGACGCCAAAATTACCCAAAGTCGGTCCGACAGCTCGCACGATGACCGATTTGGTACCGCTACCGCTCAGCACGAAACCGGGAATCGGTGTTCCTGCCGCACCACCGACCGCCGCCCGTGTCGCGATGTTTACGAGGCGCGCAGGCTCTGCGTCCGCCGCCCTGGCGACCACGGCAGCCCCGGCCAAACCAAACCAGAATAAAAACCAGCGATAGCGCATGACTGACCATCGCAGGTTTTCGTTAACGGACATCGGGAACCAGGATTAAAAGTAATTAATCTTCGCACGCGTCAGCGTTGGCCACATGCGCCCTTTCGGGGACCCCAATCGACCCGGGGTGCCTGTGCGTCCGGATGAAGACATCAGGAAAATCGACCGACCCGTCTCCACCACGCTTCACCTCCGCATTCTTGCCGGGGCCCACGCCCAGCCCACACAGCCCACGTTCCCGCATCGATCGACGTCCGCCAGACGCTGCCCCAAATCCGCCCCCGCTGCGCTCGCCACCCCGATCGCCCGCGAAACCATCGGCCGCCCCTGCGGATCCAGACCCGCGCAGGCGCGGCCCCCTGTCCACGGTACGAGGCCGCGAAACGCAACCTGCCTACGACGTGTCTCGCTGCCGTGGTCTGGTCCCGCTGTCGCACTGCCCCGACCGCAGGCTTCCCATCGCCACAGCCCCTGCGAAACGCTCGGCACAGCGGCGAACCATCCACCCTGTCGGACCGATCCTCACAGGCTTTTCCCACTTCGGTTCGTCGAATCCGCCAAGCCGCCTGACATGAGGCCCTCTGGGTCCCTTGACCGCATCTTTTCCCGGGGCTCGCGGCCGGCATTTTTGCCGACCGCGTGGCTCTGGGACGCGCGGCTGCACGGCCCCTGCTCCGCGCAGTCGCTCGCTGGGTGCGAGGCCGTTTCAACCCCGCGAGGAACCGCGGTGGGCTCAACCACCGAATCGTGGCTTGGCGGTCGCCGATCCCGGGACCTCCCGGCTCGTCTCACCCGGGCCGGACCGGCGGCGGCCGTTGTTCGCGAACCTGCGGAATCGCTACCGGTACGAGCCTGTCGGCCGGAACACCTGGTGCAGCGTCGTGCCATTTTCACCGCCGTCGGCGATGCCACCGCCCGTCAAATGGATCACCCCGTTGACGAACGAAGCCCCCGTCACCCCATGAACCGGAACCGGCATCGGCCGGAGCCTTACCCATGTATTGGTCGCGGGATGATAGACATCGTGATCGGGATAAACACCGGAAGCCGCATCGTCGTTACCCTCGCCCCCAAACACATGCAGGTAGCCTAGGGCGGCCACGGCATTCACCCCGCCGCGCGGTCGCAACATCGGCGCCCCCGTCGTCCAACGGCTCGCCACCGGATCGTAAATCTCGACGCGGTCGGTCTGCGCGCTCTGGAAACCCGCCTCCAACCGTCCGCCCACCACGTAAATTTTTCCATCGATGGCCGCCGCCCCAACATGGTTTCGCTGCGTCGGCAGATCCGGCAGCACCCCCCACGCATCCACGGCCGGATCGTAGACCGCAAAGTCGCTTCCGCGCGGCGGCCGCCCCCCGGCCACGTAAATTTTTCCGCCGACGACGGCACCCGCGCCACCACCACGCTGCGTCGGCATCTTTGCCCGGGTGGCCCACGTTCCCGTGGCCGGATCGTAGACATAAACCGTATCCACAAAAGGACCTGCGCCGCCCGCTGAGATCTGGCCGCCGATCACATAAAGCTTCCCCGCAACTCCCGCCGAAACCGTATGATTGAGCCCCACGGGTAACGGCGTCGTCAGCCGCCACGTGTCGGTAGCGATATCATAAACCTGAACCGTCCGGACGCTCACGCGATTCGAGGGGTAGCCGCCGATGACGTAGATTTTCCCCTCCAATTCCGCGACGGACATCTCGGAGTTCGGCTCGGGCAAATCGGCGCGTACACCCCATTGCCCCTCACCGAGCACCGCTGGCGTCGGCGGCACCGCGTAAAGTTCGACAAGCCCGGTGCCCGTCGCGCCCCCGCCGCCGGAGAACACCGCAGAGTAGGCACCGGGCTCCAGACTGGCCAGGACCGCCGCATCCCGGCTCTCAAACCCCAACGGAAACGCGCCCACGGCCGCCGCAGTCGCCATCATTTGCCCAGCATTTCCCGCAGTCCACCAGGTGTCGTTTGTCGCCACCAACACCGTCCCGCGGTACAAGGCGATCGTCGGGTCGGCAATCGCTCCGGGCATTCCGAACCCGGTAAGCGTCGGCCCTACCGCACGCACCAACAGCCGCAGCGAACCTGTCCCACTGATCACAAAACCCGAAACCAGCACACGCTCTCCCGTGCCCACGAAGGCACGCGTCGAGGCATTGACAATCGACGGCCCCGATCCGCGGGAACCGTCATAGACTTCCACCAATGCGATACCTTCGCCCCCGTCGGCAGCCGTCACGGGAGCGGAGTACGCTCCCGCGCCCAAACTGGTAACCAGCACCGCATCCTTGCTTCGGCTCGAAAGTGCAAACCCTCCGGCGGCCACCATCAGCGGAGCATCGGATGCGCTCCAGTTGTCATTGGTCGCCACGACGGCCCCATCGCTCACCACGTTCACCTGCGGATCGGCGAGCACCCCGCTTACGCCAAACCCACCCAACGTCGGCCCCACCGCACGCACGATTATCGGTTTCGTCCCCGCCCCGCCGAGCACAAACCCGGGAATCGGCGTCCCGGCCACGCCACCCACCGCGGCCCGCGTCGCGATATTCGCGAGGCGGGCCGTTTCAACCTCAGCTGCCCCGGCGACCGCGGCAAAGGGGACCAGGTAGAAAAAGAGAAAACAGCAGCAACCTCGCATCGCGCACGGTAGCCGTTCTTCGTTAACGAGGACCGCCGCCCAAGATTAAAAGTCGTTCATGTTGTCCGCGGCGGCCGGGGAATTCCCGCGCTCGCTCGGACGCTACTTCCACGGCGCGCCGCTCACATCGAGGTCGGGCTTCGTGGTCCACCGTTGCTTCCACTCCGGCTTCTCCACGCGCGTGCGGAAGATGATCGTGTTGTCCAAGTCGAGATCGTCGCTCCAGATGAATTTAGCCCCCGTGAAGTCGGCCGCATAAAAGGGTTCCTTCGGGTTTACCCGCTCCTCGGGGAATTCCTTCGCCCGGGCCCACGCGCTGTCGTCGAAATCCACCGCCCACCACTGGTCCGGAATCGGCGTATGCTCCACCGTCGGATTTTTCACATTCCCCTTGAGCGGGCCCTTGAAGAAACTCTTCGCCTTCCAGGTCGCATTCGAAACCGTGCCGTCGCCGAACTTGATGATGAACCCGCCGTCCCCGATGTGGTCACCGTATTCCAGGCCGGTCTTCGGGTCCGCATTGTCCTTCGCCATCACCGCGATCGTCATCGGATACTCCGGCAGGATGTCCACCAAGATCACGTTGTGCGGCGTGAACGGAATCGAGTCCACTGCCGTGAGCCGCCCATTGACGTAGAGCACAAACCAATTGTCCGCATAGACGTTCACTTTGATCGTGTCGGACATCGTCGGCTTGATCAGACCCTGGCTGCCGCCCCCGCCGCCCTTCTTGCCGCCTCCGCCTTTCTTCCGGCCGCCCGGCGCGCCATCCTCGGCGAACGCGCTGACGAGCAATCCGGCCAATAACGCCAGCAACGGGACCACGCGGACGACTTTGGCAAAGCGTTTCCACCAGGGCGAAGTGTTCATGAGGACGATAAAAGTTATCTGGCCGGTGCGACTGTGTAGTGATGGGTGACGGCGCCCGTCTTCCGCGTCGCGTTCTCCGCGCCGGTCGGATAAGCGCGGACATACTCCACGAGAGTCTCGGCCGCCGAGACCCTCACGCGCAGGATGCCCGAGGCCCCCGCGATCACCCCGCTCGTGTAGCCGTATTCCGCCGCGCGGCGGGTGTTGTCGAAGCGACTGTGCCCCGGCTGCGGCACGAGCTGGTAGATGATCCCGTCGCGCTCCTGCTGGGCGTAGAGGTGATCGTGGCCGTGAAACACCACCACGCCGCCGCCCCGCCGCAGGAGCAACGAATGGATCGGCGCCGCCCAGCCAGGGCGCTTTTGCGCAAAGGAGTCGCGCCCATCGGGGTCGCGCCCGCCCCATTCGAAAAAGGCCGCGGCCTCCGCGCCCCCGCGCCCCTCGCGCGTTTCCCCTCCGACCAGGTGGTGCAGGAACACAAAGGTGAACTTCGCGCGGCTCGCCGCCAGCGTCGTGCGCAGCCACTCGTATTGCTCCCGTCCGAGGGTGCGCCCCCAGTTGTCGCCGCCACGATTCCGCTCGTTGCTATACCAATACGGATCGAGCGCGACAAAGAGCGCATCTCCCCACTCAAACCCGTAGTAATTCTGCAGCCACCCCGCCCGGGGATGCGGCGTGGCGCTGCCCGTGTAGAACGCATCGGGCTCCGGGTTCGGAAAATATTTTTTTCGCTGGGCATTCGACCAGAGCGCCATCGCCTCGCCGCCTCCCCTGCCCGGCTGCTCGCCGTCGTGGTTGCCGAGCACGAGAAACACCGGCACCGAATGGCCGACCAGGCCGAAGTAGTAACGCTGCGCGAGGTATTGCGGGAGCGCATCGCGATAGTCCGTACGCTTGTCCGTCATAAACGTGTCGCCCAGATCGACGTGAAAGTCGGCGCGCGCCGCGAGCACGTTCGCGAGCGACTTCTTGTAGATTTCCGGATCGATGCCGGCGTCCAGGTGAGGATCGGCCTGCACCGTGAACACGAACTCGCCGCCCGGCGCCCGCGCCGTCGTGAACGCGCCCGCGGCCGCCGGCTGAAACGCCCCCGCGCCCTCCGCACGCGAGCGAAACTGGTAGGCGTAGCGGGTGCCGGGGCGCAGGCCCCCAAGGGCGATCTCGACCGGCAGTCCCTTGGCGAATGCCTGCGCGGCTGTCCGCAGCGTGAGCTCTTCGGACTCCCGGCCGAACGCCACGTAGCCCTCCGCACCGGCATAGCTGAGAATGCTGAGTGTGACCCCGTCCGCCGTCGGCCGGCCGAGGATCACGTCGACGGGCCGCGCCGGCACGTCGGTGCGAAACAGCAGCGTGGGCAGGCGGCCTTCCCCCTTCCCTTCACCGCCGCCCTTCTTGCCGCCCCGGCGCGGCTCCTCGGCACCGCGGGCGATATGGGCGACGAGCACGGCAACGGCGAGCCAGCGCCAGAATCTTGGCCCGCCCGGCGCGCGGGCGGTCCGGCCGACTTTGCACTGGAGCGCAGGACTCATTTCTCGTTTCGCTTCTTGCCCTGCTTCCCGCCCTTCCCGGCCCGGCGCTCATCGACACTCGGGTCGTCCGCCTTGCTCGGATCATAGTGGGGATTCGGTTGCGCCATTTGCGCGGCCACGTCTTTCAAATACGCCGCCAGCCGCGCATCAAGCTCGGCCGCCTTTTCCGGCCGGCTGGCCGCCAGGTCGCGCTCTTCACCCGGATCGCGTTCCAGATCGTAGAGCCGCGCCGTTTTTCGCTCGTAGTTGCGCACCAGTTTGTAGCCGCCGAGCAGAATCGCCGTCGCCGGTCCGCCGTTGCCCAGGTCGTAGTGCGGAAAATGAAACACCAGTTCCTCCCGTGAACGCGTGACGGTGCCCCGCCCCTCCGGATCGCGCAGCACCGCCGCGAGGCTGCCGCCCTCGACGGCCGCCGGCAACGGCGCCCGGACCCCCGCCAACTCCGCGATCGTGGGCCACACGTCGCACGCTGTCACCGGCACGCGCGAACACACGTCGCCCGCAATCCCCGGCCCCCGAATCAAAAAAGGCACGCGCAATCCGCCCTCGGTCACTGCCCCCTTGCCGCCGGCGAGCGGGACGTTGCCGTTCCGACCTTGGCCGCCGTGATCCGCCGTGTAGATCACGTACGTCCCGCCGGTGAGCCCCAGGGTGTCGAGCGCGCCCAGCAGCTGCAGCACCGTCCGGTCGATCTCATCCGCTTCCGCGCGGACCGTGTCACGGTCGCGCCCGCCCCCGCCACCCTCCTTGCGCTCCTGGTTGGGATAATGGGAAAGCTGCAGATAAAACGGCTTCCCGGTCTTCTGCGCGCGCGTCATGAACGCCACGCCGCGTTCCGTCATCCCGTAGGCCTGTTTCGGATTCGGGCTGGCCACGTTGTCCGGTCCACCGTTGCCCGTCGCCCCGTCGCTCTCGTCGAACCCGTGCTTCGCCGGATCGGTCCTCCCGACATGCCATTTCCCCAAATGCGCCGTCGTATAGCCCGCGCCCTTCAGCATCTCCGCGACCGTCGTCACCGCCGTCGGCAGCTCCAGAACCGGCTCCGGTGGGATCAGCGCCGTCCGCACCGGTCCGCTCTCCCGCCCCACGCCCACATAAGTCATGCCCAACGCCGCCGGACCGATCCCCGTGAACAACGCCGCGCGCGACGGCGTGCACCGCGGCGACAGCGCGTAGCCATACGCAAAGCGCATGCCCTCGCGCGCCAGACGCTCCACGGCGGGGGTCTTGAACACCGCGCTCTTCGACGCCGGCAAGCGGTCATCCATCCTCACCGACGTATTCGGCCAGCCCTGCGCCTCGGCCATGATCACCACAAAATTCGGCGCGGTATCCGCGCCCGCACTCCACGCGACCGCACCGAATTCGAGCACCATCAGGCAAAGAAAAATCCGTTTCATGTGGCGCCCTTTCCGGTCGATTTGCCGTCCTTGGGCGTACCGCGCGGCGGACCGTCCGCGCCCCCGCCCGGCCGGGTGTAGACGACCTTCAGCTCCGCACTGTCCAACATGACGTCCTTCATGGCCGCCAGCAGCACATCGCGGCTCACCTCGGCCGCCGGCGCCGGGATCCGCAGCGGCGCCGCCAGGGCATACGCCGTCAAGATGTAGGTCTTCTCCCCGGGCCCCTTCGAGTGCGGCGGCGCATAACCCGCGCGGCGGTTGACGCTGTTGTTGCCAAGAATCCCGACGCCGTGCACGTCCTCCGGCAGGCTGCCCACGTCCGCGGGGATATTGTAGAGCGTCCAATACCACTTCGTTTTTCCCTCGGGGTCGAGGTGGTGCATGATCACCGCAAAGGCCTTCGTGCCTTCCGGCGCGCCCGACCACTCCAAGGGCGGCGAAAGGCTCGCCCCGTCTCCCGTAAATTTCCCGGGCAACACCCCGCCGTTCGCCACCGCCGGGCTCCGTAGCGCAAAATTCCCCGTGCGTTTCGGGACGTAGGTCTGCGTCGTCACCGCCCCGACCCCGCCACCCCCGCCTCCACCCGCGCGATACGTTTCCTCCCGTGTCGTGCCATCCGCACCCACGAACCGAAATTTCCACCCGCCCTCGCCCGCCGGCATATAGTTCACCGAAGCCGCCCGGCCGTTCACCGTATAACTCAGCGTGACCGGCGTCTTGCCCGGCATCCCCTCCAAGCCCGTGATTTTCGCGCCGAGCAAGGCATTCAACGCCGGCCGCACCCCCATCGCCTGCGGCTGCGGATCGACCTGTCCCTCTTTCTCCGCGACCACCCCGTGGAAACCGCCGTTCACATACGGATACTTCGTCGAACCATGATAGTGATAGCCGAGCCCGGCCGTCTCGTGCCCGTTGTAGCCGTCCAATTTCGCGGGCACGGCCCCATCCGGTTCCGTCAGTCCGTAGATCGGGTAGCCATCGAGCGCATACGCGATCGGTTGGCCCGCTCCGACCACACTCTGCAGATGCAACGGTGCGGCGTGGTAGTGATAATCATCTGCGCGCCCACAGTGTCCGCCCCACTCGTCGAGCTCGCCGATCTCCTGCGACACTTCGCCCCGGTTGTTTTGCGGGTTGAAAATCGGGACCCCGTTCGCCGCGAGGGCAATCGCCCCGCGCAGGAAGCGTCCCTTGATCGAAACCGGCGCCGTCGCCACGACCGGGCGCAGCGGAATCCGCCACGCGTTCTTTCCAGTGTAGGGCTGCGGCAACGGCACCTGTTGCTGCCATGCGGTGATGCCGGCCATCATCCCGTGCGCCGGGAGCCCGTTCGATTCGACCAACAAAAACTGCTCGTCCCACCGCACCTGCACCGCCGGCGCGAACGCGGCAAAAATCCCCGCCGCCCCCGGTGCGCCCCCAGCGCCGCCGGCTGGCGCGGCCGCCGACGGTTTCTCCGCCCGCTCCTGGGCCACCCGCCGCGGCCCCGGTCGCACCGTGGCCACACGCACCGGCACCGCCCGCTCCGCCGCCAGCGCTTGGGCCGCCAGCCGGGCGAGCTCGTCATGCGCCGCCTCACCCGTGAAATGCGCCAACGCCATGGGCGCGCCAACGGACAATGCGACCGCGGCTGCGACCGTCGCCCACCAACGGTTGTCGCGCGGAACTCCGGTCGATCGGGAGGTTTTCATGGGGTAACTTTAACCACAGAAGATGAACTGTTCCCATGCACCATCATTAAAACGCGTTCATCGAGCGCATCCTTTCCCGTTCGGACGTCAGGCCCTACCTTCTTTTTTTCCTTTTCACCCCTGCCGGCGTTGGCGCGGAGCCGTATCTGGCCCAGGCCGCCCTCGTCGGCTCACTCCAGCCAGCGAACCCCGGTCAAAACCGACGAATGACAGCCGAGGCATTTGCTGCTACGGGCTTCTCCCGATGCGCGACCAGCCTTTTTCGAAACAGGACCCCCAAGCACAGACGACCACCGCCGTCGCTCCAACGTCATCGTCGGTTCCTCGGCCTGCGCCCCCGATCACCGCCCCGGACACGCCCGCCGACCAACTACCGCCGCCCGCCCACACCCTCACGCCCGAAGAGCAAATGGCCCTCTACGAAAAAGACCTCAAAGAAAACGACTGGGGCCACCAGCCCGGTTGATACTTCGCGGCCCACCATCAGGGCAGCGCGTAGACCTCCACGAGCGCCACGCCCGTCGTCCCGCCCGCGCCGGCCACCCGAAATGTATACGCGCCCGGCGCGAGGGTCAGCACCAGCGCGCTGTCTTTGCTCCCCGCCGGCAGCGCAAACGCCCCCGCATTCGCCGCCGCGATGGCCACCAGCGAACTCGCCGCCGGATCCGACCAGTTGTCGTTGCTCGCGACCATCGTCATTCCGCTGAAGACCTCGAGCGTCGGGTCCGCCAGCACGCCAGTCACCCCAAAGCTCGTCAGTGTCGGTCCCACCGCCCGCACGAGCACCCGCTTCGCCGTCGTGCCACCGATGACCAAGCCGGGAATCAACACCCCGTCCGCCGTCCCCACGAACGCCCGCGTCGAAAGATTCACAAACTCACCCCCGCCCGGGCCGCCCGAGAGGACCGTCGTCGTCCCGCCGATTTCCGCCGGCAACGCACTCACATCCAGATTCGGCGTCGTGTTCCAACTCTTCACGTACGTCGCCGGCTTCTGCACCGTCGTCCGAAAAATCACCGTGTTGTCCAAATTGAGATCATCCGTCCAAATAAACTTCGCGGTGGTAAAATCGCTCGCCACGTAATCTCCGTCCGGCCCGACGCGCGCCGCCGTATACTCGGTTGCGAAACCCCACGCGCTGTCGTCGAAGTCTTTCGCATACCAGTTCGCCGGGATGGGCGTGTGCTGAACCACCGGGTTGCGCGGGTCGGAATTGAGCGGTCCCTTGAAGAAATTCTTCGCCTTCCACGCCGCACTCGTGGCCGTTCCGTCGCCCAACTTTAAAATAAATCCCGCATCGCCGATCTGCGTCCCATACTCCAGCCCGGTCGCCGGGTCCGCATTGTCCTTCGCCAGCACCGCAATCGTCATCGGATACTCGGGCAGGATTTTCACGGAGACCTGATTGTGCGGCAGAAAATCAATCGAATCCATCGCCACCATTTTTCCGTTGATGAAGATCACGCACCAATTGTCCGCATACGCGTTCAACGGGATCGTCTGCGCGATTCCGGGCTTGATCAGCCCGCCCTGCGCCCAAGCACCGAGCGCCAGCCCCACCAGCCCCGCCCCCAAAGCTCCCGCCCTGCGCCAAATTGATTTCATCCCCCACTCTACCGCGCACTCCTCGTCTCGGTCCACGCGCCCGCATTAAAACTCTGTCATTTTTGCCCGCTTGACCTTCGCCCCATGCCGTCGGCTCATCCCTTTGCGTGAAAATCCTCGTGATGGAAGACGACAAGAAGCTCGCGGGCCTTCTGCGCAAGGGCCTCGAAACCCAGGGCTTCACCGTGGATTTCTGCGCCAACGGCGACGACGCCTACGCCCTCGCCACCACGCGCTCCTACGACGCCCTCGTCCTCGACATCATGGTCCCCGGGCGCGACGGCCTCAGTATCCTGCGCAATCTCCGCGACCAGCGCCTCACCGTCCCTGTCGTCCTCGTCACCGCCCGCAGCGCCCTCAACGAACGCCTCGAGGGCCTCAATCTCGGCGCCGACGACTATCTCACCAAACCGTTCTACGTCGACGAACTCATCGCACGCCTCCACGCCGTCACCCGGCGCGCCGCCGGCAACGCGCTCACCGTCCTCCAACACGGCAACATTTCCGTCAACCTCGTCACCCGCGACGTGCGCCGCGCCGGCCAGCCCGTCGACCTCACCGCCCGCGAATTCGCCCTCCTCACCTACCTGCTCCGCTCCCCCGGCCAGACCTTCACTCGCGCCCAAATCTGCGAGCACGTCTGGAACTACCACTTCGACCCCGGCACCAACCTCGTCGACGTCTATGTCCAACGTCTCCGCCGCAAACTCGAAGCCGACGACGACCCCTCACTGATCGAAACCATCCGCGGCGTCGGCTACCGCGCCCGCCCCGTTCCCACGAAGTCGCCGTGAACTCGTTTCGCCTGCGTCTCGCCCTGCTCGTCGGCCTGCTCACCGCCGCCCTGCTCCTCGCCGCGGGCTTTCTCGCTTGGGAGCTCACCACCCGGTTCAATGTCGAGCGCCTCGACCACGAGCTCCATCACCTCGCGAAAACCAACCTCGACCGCGTCAACGACGGCAGCCACTGGGCCCGCCTCGACGCCGCGCTCACGTTCGTCTCCGGCAGCGACCGTCCGCCCACCTATGTCCTGTGGGCCGAAAACAACGGCCGCGTCGATTTCCGCTCCGCGCGCTGGCCTGACGCCATTGTTCCGGCCGCGCTCCCCGTGCCCGCCACCTATGAGGGCGGCATCACCTTCGACCAGCCTCCGCCGCCCCCCTCCCGCGGCGGTCTCTCGCCGCGCAACCCCGCGCTCCCCATTCGCGAAACCGCCTACGCCACCCTCGCGGCCAACGGCAGCACGTGGCGCGTCGCCGTCACCGGCAATCCCTACACCACGCTCGTCCTCGCGGCCAACCTCGCCGAACTCAACGCCGACCTCCTCCGCCTCCGCAGCCGCTACCTCACCGCTCTGCCCTTCGTCCTCCTCGTCGTCGGCGCCGGCGCGTGGTGGCTCGCCGCCCGCGCCCTCCGTCCGGTCGCCTCGCTCACCCAGGCCGCCGAGCGTATCACCGCCGCCGGTCTCGACCAACGCATCGCCGCCCCCACCCAGGACCGGGAGTTTCAACGTCTCGTCACCGTGTTCAACGCGATGCTCGACCGCCTCGAAATCGGTTTTCACCAGGCCCGCCGGTTCAGCGCCGATGCCTCCCACGAACTCAAGACCCCCCTCGCCCTGCTCCAGGCGGAACTCGAGCAGGCTGTGCGCGAGGCGCCCTCCGGTTCGTCCCAGCAGCAAACCTACTCGAGTCTCCTCGACGACATCCAGCGCCTGAAGGCCATCCTCGAAAAACTTCTCCTGCTGTCCCTCGCCGACAGCGGCCGGCTCCTCCTCGAGCGCGCGCCCACCGATGTCGGCGCGATCCTCGCCAACGTCATCGAGGACTGCTCCGCTCTCGCACCCCACGTCCAGTTCGAACCCACCCTCGCCCCGCACATCCTCGCCCATGCGGACGCCGTTCTCCTCGAGCAGGCGCTGCAAAATCTCGCCAATAACGCGCTCAAATACAACCGCCCCGGCGGCCTCGTCCGCGTGACACTCACCGCCGCCGCCGGCTGCGCGGTCGTCACCGTCGGCAACACCGGCAAGGGCATCTCCCCCGACGACCGCCCGCGCGTCTTCGAACGCTTCTATCGCGGCGATACCTCCCGGCATCGCGACCGCGCGTCCGGCGTCGGCCTCGGTCTCAGTCTCTCCCGCGAAATCCTCCGCGCCCACGGCGGCGACCTCACGCTCGCCCCCGCGGTTGCGGCGGGCGACTGGACCGAGTTTGTCGCCACCGTGCTGCTCGCCCCACCGCCGGTCGCACCCGTGGTTTCGTAAATAAACCGGCCCTCCGCGCCGGGCCCCGCGCCTTCCGCTCTGGCGCTGACGGGAAATGGATCGCCCCCCGTCCCGCGTCACCGCCCCGATCCGACCCGCCGCCACCGCATCCCGGGACGCAACCCGCGCAAACACGGCTCCACGCGCGGGTGCGCCGGCGAACGGATCACGGGGCTCGGGGCTCGGGCGACGTCCGCGCACCGGGCCGGTCATCCCTGCCACCGCCGAGGCGAGACCTCCCGAACCTTGCCTCGCCGTCTTCATTTTCGTGCCTTTCGGGTTTTTCGTGGTTCAACTCTCCTAACTGTCCGACCCATTACCCCGCAACGAAACCCCGCCCACCGCGTTTGGCCGACTGCCCCACGCCACCATGAAATTTCTTCCCCGCTACAGCCGCTGCCTCGTTGCTTTCTCCCTCGCCTCCGGCCTCCTCCCGTTCACCCGCACCGCCACCGCCACCCCCGCCCCGCGCCAGATGGAAGCCCTCGGCCGCGGCGTCGTCGCCCTCAAATCCGCGGAAAAGAAAATCTTCGTCTCCTGGCGCGTCCTCGGCACCGACCCCGCCGACCTCGCCTTCAACCTCTACCGCGCCACGGGCTCCGGCGAAACCGCGACGGTGAAACTCAATTCCACCCCGCTCCTCGTCGGCAATTTCACCGACACCACCTTCGATCCTGCCCAGGCCAACGCCTACTTGGTGCGGGCCGTGCGGGCCGGCCGCGAAACCGAAACCAGCGCACGCTTCACGGTTGCCCCGTCCGCCCCCGTCCGGAATTACCTCTCCCTCCCGCTCGCGCCCCCGCCCGGCGGCACCTCGCCCGACGGCCGCAGCTACACCTACAACGCCAACGACTGCTCCGCCGCCGATCTCGATGGCGACGGAGAATACGAGATCATTTTGAAGTGGGACCCGACGAACTCAAAGGACAACGCCTTCGCCGGCTCCGCGGGCAACGTCTTCCTCGACGCCTACAAGCTCGACGGCACCCGGCTCTGGCGCATCGACCTCGGCAAAAACATCCGCGCCGGCGCGCACTACACCCAGTTCCTCGTTTACGATCTCGACGGCGACGGCCGCGCCGAACTCCTGTGCAAAACCGCCGACGGCACGATTGACGGCACCGCCAAAATCATCGGCGACGCCAGCGCCGACTGGCGCGAGCCCGCCGGCACGGTGGTCCCCTCCCGCGACCGCACCGGCAGCGTCGAGACCAAAGGCGGCGGACGCGGGGCCTCGGTCGAGGGACGCATTTTGCGCGGGCCGGAATTCCTCACGGTGTTTGACGGGCGCACCGGCCGCGCCCTCGCGACGACCGACTACGTGCCCGCGCGCGGGGTCGTCGCCGACTGGGGCGACGCCTACGCCAATCGCTCCGACCGCATGAACGCCGCCGTCGCCTATCTCGACGGCGTGCGCCCAAGCGCCGTTTTCTGCCGCGGTTACTACACGCGCGCCGTGCTCGCCGCGTGGGACTGGCGCGACGGCAAGCTCACGCCGCGCTGGGTCTTCGACTCCAACGACGGCACGCCCGGCAACGAAACCTACCGCGGCCAGGGCAACCACGGCCTCAGTGTCGCCGACGTCGATGGCGACGGTCGCGACGACATCCTCTACGGCGCCTGCACCATCGGGTCGAACGGCCGGGGCCTCTACTCCACGGGCCTCGGCCACGGCGACGCGATGCACGTTTCCGTGCTCGATCCGTCACGCCCCGGCCTGCAGATCTTCGGCGTTCACGAAAACCCAAAGCATCCTCACGGCGCCGCCATGCGTGACGCCCGCACCGGCGAAATTCTCTGGAGCCAGCCCGGCGGCACCGCGCCCGCGCCCGACGTCGGCCGCGGACTCGCCGCCGACATCGATCCGCGTTTCCCCGGCTACGAGTCGTGGGCCTCGGGCCGCGGGATGAACGGCTACTGGAATGTGAAGGGAGCGAAAGTCTCCGACACGAAGCCGCGCTCCTCTAATTTCAAGATCTGGTGGGATGGCGATTTCCTCTGCGAGATTCTCGACCGCAACACCGTCACCAAATGGAACTGGCTCGAAGGCACGGAATCGCCGCTCCTCGTCGCCGACGGCTGCACGTCGAACAACGGCACCAAGTCCACGCCCGCCCTCTGCGCCGACCTCCTGGGCGATTGGCGCGAAGAAGTCATCCTGCGCACAACCGACAACCAAGAGCTGCGCATCTTCACGACGCCGATTCCGACCGAACACCGCGGCTACACGCTGATGCACGATCCCGTTTACCGGCTCAGTGTCGCCTGGCAGAACAGTGCCTACAACCAACCCACCCACGTGGGCTTCTACCTCGGCGCCGAGACGAACGCGTTTCCGCCGCCCCACATCATTTTGGTCGGCGCCAAAAAATGACGCGCTTTCTGCCAGGGCGAGGCGCATCCGCGACACCGCCCACCCGCTGGTTCACCCCGGCGCGCCTCGCGCCCCTCGCGCTGACCATCCTCTTGGCCATGGCGTTCTCGGCACCGGTCCGCGCTCACGATCCTTTCGAGACGTTCACCGCCGTCGTGCTCCATCCGGATCGCATGGCACTGAGCATCGGCATGGCGCAGTCCACCGCCTTGCGCCTGATCGATCCCGCGGTGCGCATCACCGCGCTCACCCCGGAAAACATGGCTGAGCACCGTCCGCGGCTCGTCCGCGAAGGCGCACTGCTCTTCGTTTTCACATCGCTTCGCACACAGCTCGCCGCCCGCACGGTCGAGGTCGAGCTCACCGACGAAAACGACATCTTCTTCAAAGTCACCTACCCGCGGCCCGCGCCGGGCCGTCTGCTGATTCACGCGGCCTATCTCCGCCGCCTCGGCGACGGCTTCGGCGGCCTCCTCGAGGTCAACGACCCCGTCGGAAAAAATCTCGGCTGGGAACAACTCCTCTGGTCCCGCCCCAATTTCGAAATCACCGTCCCGCCCCCCCCGTAGCGGGCGCTTCAGCCCGCACTCGATCCACCCCGCCTCCCCCGGGTTCGTCGCCTGCTCCCGCTGGTCGCAGCCCGCCCCGCTCTTCTGCGCCTTCCCTTGTCGTTCCCCTTCGCCCTCGTTTCCTTCTCCCCACCCCATGCAGTCCCCCCACGCCCCCGCCGGCCTCAAGTCCCGCGAATACGTCGGCTATGCCCTCGGCGACACCGCCTCGAACCTCTTCTTTCAGACCTTCGGCATTTTTCTCACGTATTTCTACACCGACGTCTGGGGCCTCGCGCCCGCCGTGATCGGCACCATGTTTCTCGCGGTCCGCCTCTTCGACGCCGCCGCCGATCCGCTGATCGGCCTCCTGGCCGACCGCACCCAAACGCGCTGGGGCAAATTCCGCCCCTACCTTCTCTGGTTCGCCCTCCCCTACGGTCTCGGCGGCTACCTGCTCTTCGCCAGTCCCGACCTCAGCACCTCCGGCAAACTCGTCTACGCCTACTTCACCTACGGCTTCATGATGCTGGCCTACTCGTTCATCAACGTCCCGTATTGCGCGATGCTCGGCGTGATCAGCCCGTCCCCGCGCATCCGCACGCTCGCCTCGAGTTACCGGTTTGTCGGCGCCTTCGGCGGCGGCCTCCTCGTCTCGCTGTTCGTCCGCCCGCTCGTCAAATGGCTCGGCGGCGGCGCCAACGAAGCCGGCAAGGTCATCAACGAACTCCGGGGCTTTCAGCTCACCATGCTGATCTTCGCCGCACTTTCCGTCGTCATGTTTCTCGTCTGCTTCGCCACGACCAAGGAGCGCGTCACCGTGCCGCCCGGACAAAAAAGCGACGCGTGGGGCGAGGTAAAGGAACTGCTCCGCAACTACCCGTGGGTGATGCTGCTGCTCTCCGCCATTTTCTCCCTCACCTTCATCGGCCTGCGCAACGGCAGCGCCATCTACTATTTCAAATACGTCGCCGGCTACGACAACCAGCCCGTGCTCTTCGGCCAGTTCGACCGCTTCACGCTCTTCATCTCCCTCGGCATGGCCTGCCAGATGCTCGGCGCCTACTGCCTGAGTTTCTTCGCCAAGGTCGCCGACAAACGCGTCCTCTCCGTCGCCCTCACCTGTATCACCGCCGTGTGCTGGGCCGCCTTTTACTTTATTCCCGCGCACAACTTCGCGCTCCAACTCGCCGTGCAGGCCCTCGGCGCCTTTTGCATGGGTCCGGCCTCCGCCCTCGTCTGGGCCATGTATGCCGACGTCGCCGACTACGGCGAATGGAAATTCGGCCGCCGCTCGACCGGCCTCGTCTACTCCGCTTCGCTCTTCGCCATCAAAACCGGCACCGCCTTCGCCGGTCTGCTGCTCCCGTGGGTTCTCCACCAATACGGCTACCTCGCCAACGTCGCGCAATCCGCCACCTCCCTCCTCGGCATCACCCTCACGTTCTCGCTCTTCCCCGCCGGCTTCGCCGTCCTGAAAGCCGTCGCGCTCTGGATCTACCCGCTCAGTCAGCCCAAGGTCGACGAAATCGAAGCCGCCCTCACCGCCCGCCGCACCGCCGCCACCGCCTGATTTCCCGCCCGATGATCCGCAATCCCATCCTCCCCGGCTTCAACCCCGATCCATCCATCGTCCGTGTCGGCGACGACTACTACATCGCCACCTCGACCTTCGAGTGGTTTCCCGGCGTGCAAATCCACCATTCGCGCGACCTCGTCCACTGGCGCCTCCTCACGCGCCCGCTCACCCGCGCCAGCCAGCTGAACCTGATCGGCGATCCGGACTCCTGCGGCGTCTGGGCCCCGTGCCTCACCTACGCCGACGGCCTGTTCTGGCTCATCTACACCGACGTGAAACGCTACGGCCGCACCACCGTCGGCGGGGCCGCCGGCGCCTCCCTCCGCGATTTCCACAACTACCTCGTCACCTGCCCCACCATCGACGGCGCGTGGTCCGATCCCGTTTATCTCAACAGCAGCGGTTTCGATCCCTCGCTCTTTCACGACAGCGACGGAAGGAAATATCTCCTCAACCAGCTCTGGGATTTCCGTCCGGGCAAAAACCGGTTCAACGGCATCGTCCTGCAGGAATACTCCGTCGCCGACCGCCGCCTCATCGGTCGCCGCGAAAACATCTTCGCCGGCACCGCGCTCGGCCTCACCGAAGCGCCCCACCTCTACCGCCGCCACGGCTATTACTATCTCCTCACCGCCGAGGGCGGCACCGCCTGGGGCCACGCCGTCACGATGGCGCGCTCCCGCTCCCTCGCCGGACCCTACGAACTCCACCCCGACGGCCCGATCCTCACCTCGCGCCACCGCCCCGACGTCGAACTCCAACGCGCCGGCCACGCCGACCTCGTCGACACCCCGCACGGCGAAACCTATCTGGTCTTCCTCTGCGGCCGCCCCCTCCGCAACCGCGGCCGTTGCACCCTCGGCCGCGAAACCGCGATTCAACCGATGACGTGGGGCGCCGACGGCTGGCTCCGCACCACCGACGGCCAGGGCCTCGCCCAAACCACCGCCCCCGCCCCCCTCGGCCTCGCGCCGCACCCGTTCCCGGCCTTACCCGTCCGCGAACATTTCGCCGACACCCCCGCGAAACTCCCCCTCGCCTTCCAGTGGCTCCGCTCGCCGTATCCAGACGAGCTGTTCAGCCTCACGGCCCGCCCCGGCCACCTGCGCCTCTACGGTCGCGAGTCGATCGGCAGCCCCTTCCGTCAGTCCCTCGTCGCCCGCCGCCAGCAGGCCCACTGCTACAGCGCCGCGACGGCGATCGAGTTCGAGCCGGAGCACTACCAACAGACCGCCGGCCTCGTCTGCTACTACAATTCCGCCAAATTCCACTACCTCTACGTCTCGCACGACGAAACCCTCGGCAAACACCTCCGCGTCATGTCCTGCGTGCCCGACTCGCCGCAGACCGACTCCTTCACCCCACCCATCGCACTTCCGCCCGGCACCCGCCTCGAACTCCGCGTCGAAGTCGACCACGAGCGCCTGCTCTTCGCCTTTCGCGTCGAGGGTCGCGACCCTGCGTGGCAGTGGCTCCCGCAGGTCTTCGACGCCAGCATTCTCTCCGACGAAGCCACCGCCCCCGGCGCGCCCAACTTCACCGGCGCCTTCGTCGGCGTCGCGTGCCAGGACACCGCCGGCACCGCCCGCCCCGCCGATTTCGACTGGTTCGAGTATCGCGAGCGCCCCTTCCTCGCCGATCCCGCCAACGTCTGACCGTCCACCTCCACCCGCGTTGCCGCCGTCCCTCCCTCCCCGCGAAACTGCCGGCCCGATGCCCCTTTCCCCCCGCCTGCCGCCCTTTCCGCGGATCGCCCTCGCCGCCCTCGCCGTCGTCTCGCTTTTCGTTTTTCCGCTCGCCCGCGCCTTCGACCGCCCGGAAACCGTCCTCAAAATCTTCCAGTTCCCCGCCGACCAAATCCCCCGCATCGACGGCGACGCCGCCGACTGGGCCCTCGTCCCCGACAGCTACGCCATCACCCACGAACAGCTCACCGACGACTCCAGCCGCAAACAAAAGCCCGACGCTCAGAACCTCGATGTCCGTGTCCGCGTCGGCTGGGTCAAAGGCCTCAACCGGCTCTACTTTCTCTACGAGGCCAGCGACAATTATTGGGATTTCTCC
This sequence comes from uncultured Opitutia bacterium, assembly GCA_903948415.1. GTDB lineage: Bacteria > Verrucomicrobiota > Verrucomicrobiia > Opitutales > Opitutaceae > GAS368. The sequence goes on from CAJAYO010000119.1 coordinate 28,410, forward strand.
CGCCCCGATCTTCACAACGACACCTTCGAAATCGTCGTCGACGGCGACGCCTCGGGCGGCCCGCTCATCGAACGCCAGCACCCGCACAAGGCCACCCTCCCCGCCGCCGACACCTATTTTCCGTTCCACGGCGTCCACGCGCAAAACTACCACATCTTCACTCCCTTCATCGGCAAAGACTGGTGTCTCGCCTGGGGCTCGCAGCCCTGGATCAAGGAGCTCCCGTGGGCGAACGCCGCGCAGACGTTCAATTTCAAACCCGGCGACTCCGGCCGCTACACTCTCGAATTTTGGATCACGCCTTTCGACTACGCCGGCCCCGAGGGTCCGTCCCGCGCCGTCGAATCCGTCCTCCGCGAAAACAAACTCATCGGCCTCGGCTGGGCCGTCATCGACTACGACGACGTCACCGCCCGCGGCTCCTCCGCCTTCTGGAATCTCTCCAGCCAGCACACGATGTATGGCAACGCCTCCGAACTCCGCGCGTTCCGCCTCATGCCCCTCGAACCCGCCTTCGCCCCCAAACTCGACGCCCGCTGGTCCTTCAAAATCCTCGACGACGCCCGCCGCCTCGTCGCCTTCCACGACGACTCCGTCGGCCACGTCACGTCGTGGCAATGGGACTTCGGCGACGGCGAGACCTCGACCGAGCAACACCCGCTCCACACCTACAAAAAGTCCGACAAATATATCGTCGTGCTCCA
>CAJAYO010000120.1 GCA_903948415.1 uncultured Opitutia bacterium
AGAACGCGACGCGGCGTGTCGAAGGCGCTTTTACTGCGGAGATTGATCACGCCGCCGATGGAATCTCCGTCCATATCGGGCAGCGCGGACTTGGTGATCTCGACCCCGGCGAGTTGCTCCGCCGGATAGACATCCATCGAGACGGTGCGGCCATCGACCTGATTCGAGAGCACGCTCACGCCGTCGATCGTGATCGCGTTGAGGTTCGGTGCGGCGCCGCGGATCGTGATGTCGCGGTCCTCGCCGCGCTGGCGGACCGTTGAGACGCCGGGCATGCGCTTGAGGGCCTCGGCGGCGTTTACATCGGGGAAATTGCCGATGGCGTCGGCGGCGATGATATTTTTGAGATTGGTGGCGGCGCGCTGCTGGTTGATCGCGCGGGCCTGGCCCTCGCGCGCGCCCTCGACGACGAACGCGCCGAGGCTGATCACCTCCGGCGAAAGGGCGAGGTCGAGCCGGGTGGCGCCGGCGGCCGAAATTGTGACCGGCCGGTTTTGGGCGGCGTAACCCACGTAGGTGACGACGGCGGTGGCCGGCCCGGCGGGCAGCCCGGAAATCCGATAGGCGCCGTCGTGTTCGACGGTAGCGGCGAGGTCGGAGCCGAGGATGGCCACGGTGGCGCCGGCCAGATACGCCGCCGTGTGTGCGTCGGTCACACGCCCAGAGAGTGTGCCTGTGCCGAGTCCGCTGCCTGCCGGCGCCTCATTCGCCGCCGGGGCGGCGGGCTGGGGCCGGCTCTCGGCGTTTTTTGCCGGAGATTTTTGAGCGTGCACGATGGTGACGACACCCCGAGCGGGCATCCTGCTCGGCGGCGAGCCCGGTGCCGGCGAGGATCTCCCTGATCGCTTCGAGCGGCGTGAATGATCCTTTCGCCGCGCGGGTGCGGACCGCGGCCGTCATCTCGGTGGTGAAGAGCACTTCGACCCCCGTTTGCTGCGCGACGAGCTTGAGGGCGACCGCGGCTTCTGCGGCTGGCACGTCGATCATTTTCTTTCCGGAATCTGCCGCGGTAGCGGGCAAGGCTGACAGGGCGGCCAGACCGGCGAGACAGAGGAGAATTCCGAGGTGCCGGGCGGCGCGGCCCGGCGGGAGGTGGCGGCAAGGGGACTTCATAGGGGTGGGGCGGCAGGCGCACGGACCGGTGCGCTCGCCGTTCCCTGATGAGACGAAGGGCGGTGAAAAATCCCTGCACACGGATTTTCCGCACGCGGGAAAATCCGGCTTAGCGGCGGTGCAATACGACCGTGCGCTCGGTTACAAATCGGGCATCGACCTCGTAATTCGCGACCAGCAGGCGCACGAGGGCCTCGCCGTTATCGGCGCGCACGACGCCGCTGATCCGCAGGTTGGCGAGCGAATCGTCGCCGAGCGAGAGCTGCACGGCGCTGAGGCGGTTCAACCGCGCAATGGCTTCGGCCAGAGGTGTCGCGGTGAATTCGATCCGCGGAATGCGCCACGCGAGGCGGTCGGCGGATTGTGCCGCAGGCAGATTTACGACCTGCGGCACGCCGGCGGCGACGACGGCGAACTGCCCGGCGTCGACGTAGGCCGAGCCGGCGCGGGGCCGTTCGGCTGCGGCGAGGTCGGCCGATGCCTCGGACACGGCGACCCGGCCTTCGGTGACGAGCACCTCCACTTGCGCGGCACCCAACTGCACCGAAAAAGCCGTGCCTACGGCGCGGACCTCGATGCCGAGTGCGCCGACCACGAACGGGCGCGCGGGATCTTTGGCGACTTGGAAATAGGCTTCGCCGCGGGAAAGGTTCACGCGCCGCAGGGCGCCGGAAAAATCGACGGTGAGCGTCGCATCGCCGCGCAACTCGACTTCGGTTCCGTCCGGCAATACCTGCCGGGCTGGAACCGAAACCGCGACGCGGCCGGGGTCGGCCCGGCGTGCGCCGCCAACGAAGGGAGATAGCCACAGGCCCACGGCGAGCAGGGCGACCGCACCGGCCGCCGAGGCGAGGCGCAAGCGACGGCGGCGGCGTAGCGCGGCGCGAGCCGCCAACTCGGCGAGAAGCGCCTGATTGTGGCCGTGGGCCGCGGCCCAGTTTAGGGCACTGCCACGATCGGAGTCGGCTGCGGCCGGTTTTTCAGGTGTCGCCATACCATCCTCTCACGCCGCGACGGCGCAGGTAGTGCTCGCAGCGGGCGAGACCGCGGGCGAGTTGCGCCTCGACGGTCTTTTCGGAGATGCCGAGACGGGCGGCGACCTCGCGCTGCGGGACGAACTGGAGTTTGCGAAGGATCACGACTTGGCGGCAGCGGGCGGGCAGATGTTCGATGGCGTCGGCCAGCACGCGAAGTTTTTCTTGGGAGGTAGCGGTGTCGGCGGCGTTTGGTCCCGGTTCCAAGACGGACGAGGCGACCGAATCCCCTCCGGACAAAAACGGCGCGATCTTTTCCCGGCGCACGTGGTCAAGCGCGAGGTGCCGGGCGATTTTGAAGAGGAAGGCCTGAGCAAACTGAATGGGGTGAGCGGCGCGGGCCTGCCAGATGCGCAGGTAAGATTCCTGCACCACGTCGTCGACATCGCGCACGGCGGGAAACGCGCCGCGCAAATACGCTTTGAGATGAGCATCGTGAGGATGCACTTCTTCGGTGAACCAGCGGGCTTGGTCGGTGGGGGGCGGCATCGCGACGGTGACGCAGGGAGCGCGAAAGCGGCGGATGGTTCAAGCGCGGAGTGGGGCGCGGAGCGTGAGGGCGGTGAAATCCCATGGCGCAGTTTCGTAGCGCAAAGCGGCGGCGTAACGCTTGAAAAAAGCGGAGCTACGTCTTGGCGAACTTGGCGCGGAGTGCGACTTGAGATGATGACAAGGTAGAAGGCGTCGTCGATCGCGGCGAAGGCGGCGGGCGGGGCGGCGTGGGTAGACCGCCAGACGCGGCAACCGAGGGTGGTTCGGTCGGCCGGATCAGGATCCGGGGCTCGTCGGCGCCCCCGCGGTGGGTCATCGCGACGAGGAGTTCGACGCCGTTCAAGGTGGTGGGCGGAGCTATCGAAGTGCTCGATAGGGCGGGCGCAGTAGAGCTCGGCTCCTCCCTCGGTGACGAAGGCGGGCCGCAGAGTGTTGCCGGCGAGAAAGCGCGCCGGTATGAGCCAGTGGGCGAGGGCGTTGTTGAGCGGGGGGGCGAGGACGGAGCCGGCCCGCCCGGGCATCAAGGCGTGCGGACTTGGTTGGGAAGAACGGCACCGCGATAGAGGCGGACATCGTCGATCTGGCCGTTGAAGGCGGCGGCCGGGTTGAGGCGGTCGAGGCGGCCGGCGGCGAGACGGTTGACGGCGGGATCGAAGGGAACGGCGGTGGTCGCAGTGGCGACGACGGCGCCGTCCACGTAGAGCGTGCGGCTGGTGTCGCTCGCGAAGACGGCGGTGAGCTGATGCCACTGGCCGTCGGCCACGGAGACGGTTCCGATGGTTTCGGTTTTCGTCGGGTTGCGCGCGATGAGGCGGGCGAGGCCGTTTTTGATCCCGATTTCCCAATGCGCGGTATCGGAGGAGGACTTGAGGAAGGTGAGCGCGGTCATGTCGGAGGTGGCGGCGGTGGTCTTAACCCAGAGGGAAAGGGTGAAGGGATAGCCGGTGATCGTCACGCCATCGGCGCGCACGACGTCATCCGCCCCGTCGAGGGCGACGGCGCCGGCAAATCGGCCGGCGGCAGGGGCGAAGGCCGCGCCGTTGAGGAGTGTGCCGGGAAGGGCGAGGGCCGAGGAGGCTGCGGCGGTGCCGGCGGGTTCGTTGAATTTCCAATGGATGACCGGGAAGACGATTTCTCCCGGGGTGAGAGCGCGGGTGTAGAGGCGGGTGTCGTCGATGGCACCGTTGAAGGCGGCAGCGGGATTGAAGCGGTCGAGGCGGCCGGCGGCGAGGCGGTTGACTCCGGCGTCGAAGGGGACGTTGTCGGCGGCACTGGCGACGGGAACGCCGTCGACGTAAAGGGTGCGGCTGGTCGCACTGGTGAAGACGCCGACCAGCTGGTGCCAGGTGCCGTCGGCAATGGAGGCGGTGGCGAGGGTTTCGAATTTGGTGGGGTTGCGGGCGATGATGCGGGGCAGTCCGTTTTTGACGCCGATTTCCCAGTGGACGGAATCGGAGGTGGACTTGATGAGCGCGAGGGCGGTCATGTCGGCCGTGGCGGCGGTGGTCTTCACCCAAGTCGAGAGGGTGAAAGGATAGGCCGCGACGCCGGTGGGGCCTTGGTAGCGGGCCGAGGCGGCGACGCCGTCGAGGGCGAGGCTGCCACCGTTGCGGCCGCCGGCAACGAGGGTGGCACCGTTGAGGAGCGTGCCATCGCGGAGGGCGGTGTCGTCGCGGGTGGTGGTGGCGCCGATTTCGTCGTAGGTCCAGCGGGTGACGAGCGCGGGATCGGCGAGGGCGAGGCGTTGGTCGGCGCCGGCCGGCACGGTGAAGGTGCGGGTGCGGGCGGCGGCGTTGAGCGTGGAGGCGATGGTGACGCCGCCGAGGCGGACCGGGAAGGTGTTGTCGGGCGTGAAGAGGGTGACGGTGTTGGCCGCGGCGGCGACAAGCGTGCCGGCGGCAACGAGCGGGGCGTCGTCGCCGTAGTCGAGTTCGATGGCGTCGAGTGCGCCGGTGGCGGCGAGGAGGGGCTGGCCGGCGAGAGTGAGGTTTTTCGCGGCCAGGGCCGAGAGATGGACGACACTGCCGTAGCGGTGTTCGACGAGGGCATCGGCGGCGTCGCTCGCGAAGGCGGTGCTGGGATAGCCGACCGCGGGCGACGTGCGGAGGGCGGAATCGGTGCTGCGGGCGGTGACGGCGAGGGTGCCGTCCCAATCGCCGAGTTCGATGGCGCTGGCGACGGGACTGTCCCAGAGGACGTTTTGCATCAGCCGGTAGGTGAGGCCGCCGAGGGTGTAGGTGACGCGGGTGAAGCCGGTCGGGCCGTTGAGGCCGGCGGGGCCTTCGCCAGATTCGGCGACGGTGAGACCGGCGGCGATGGAGGCGCCGCTGACGGCGGGATCGTGCGGAATCAGGACGGAGGTGAAGCGCACGGGCGAGCCGCCGACGAGGGGCTGGCGGGCATAGGCAACGCGGGCGTTGATCCGGGGGGAATTGCTGTTCGTGAGCGTCTGCACGCCGACGGTGGGCGTGGCGGGCGAGTTCATGTATACGAAGAGGTCGGTGATGGTGCCGGGAGCGGTATCGGCGGGGTCGCGGGCGGAGTCGACCCAACGGGTGCCGGTTTCGGGTGTGCCGGTGGCGCCAAGGAGCCAGATCGGGCCGGCATTTTGGCCGGCGGCGGATTCGTTGGTCGCGGTCGATCCGGCACCGGGGACGAGTTCGTCGCGCACGATCATCGCGCCGCGTGCGTCCATCAGGAAGCGGCGGGTGGTGGCGGTGCCGGAGGTGAAATACTCGGCGAAGCGAACGTCGCCGTAATGAACGCCGGCGGCGGAGGCGGCGAAGGGCGCGGCGGACTTCACGGGCCCGAGCTGGAGGTCCTGCATCAGATAGTCGGTGAGGAGGGTGTTGCCGCCGGCGATCGTGTTGACGCGAAAAATGAATGGGCGGGCCGGCTCGGCGGTGTTGGAGATTCTCCAGTCGAGGGCGAAGTATTTGTAGGAGGCGAGATCGACGGTGGTGGTGGGAAAGTTTTTGTTGATGAAGTAGGCGGAAGAGAAGGCGGAGGCGTTGACGATGGTGATGGCGAGGGCGTTGGAGCCGGGGGTGGAGCCGGGCACGATGGCGAGGGTGGCGACGCATGGCGCGTATAATTTCTATAACCTGGCGCAGCACGCGTTCTTCGACCAGGAGGGCGGCCGGATCGTGTACTTTGAAGGGACCTACACCGATGCGTTCTCGGACGCGAAGTCACGGACGCCCCGCTACAACTACAACCAGATCATGTACCGGCTCGATCTGGCGGAGGAACGCCTGCAACTGCCGGTGGCGGTCTACCGTCTGGGTGGAGCAGCGGGACCGGAGGAACTGGGACTGCGGGCCCAGGTGGTCGGGTCCGACGCGGCGCGAATCCAGGAGGTGGCGTTCTTCGCGCTGCCGCCGGAGGCGCGACGGGGGCGCACGGTGCCGGTCTTTGTGGTCGCCAACGGCGGGGCGGGGGAATTGTCGCTGACCGCACCGACCGCGGACGCTCAGCCGCTCTTTATGGCCTTGCCCGCCGGGACGCTGGCGCGAGCCGCCGGGTTTGAGGGTCTGTGGGCGTGTCGGGCCCGCGGCGAAGGTGAAGCGGGGGAGGGGCTGGCGTTTGCCCTGGAATTGAAACGTGACGGGGAGCGGGTGGAGGCGACGACGCCCGGCGGAGAGCGGGTGGGGACCGGGACCCTGCGGGCGGGGCAACTGAATTTGCGGCTGAGGGTCGCGGAAGATTTCTTCGCATGCCGGGCGACGGTGGAGGCGGGCAGGCTGGCGGGGGCGTGGCAGAAGGAGGGCTCAACCGAGAAAGGCACGTGGTCGGCGACTTGGCGTGACCCCACTCCGCCTGAGTGGGATTCGCCGGCCGTCGTTGATCTGCGCCGGTTCCGGCGGAGCCGGACAGGCGAACTGTTTTATGCGGCAGCGCACGCCACGCCGCCGGAGGCTGAGCCGGTCGGCCCGGTCTTGTGCCGGGTGTGGACGGCGCCGCAGCCGCGGCCTCCGATGGACTGGCGGGCGCAGCCGCTGCCGATCCACGGCAAGACGCCGCCCTGATCCGCGCACCGGAAAATTTCCTGGTCCCCGGGCCACGATTCTCGCCGGTCCCGTTCACCTGGCGATCGGGTCCGGGCGCAGGGCTGGCCGCCTACGCCAACGACCCATCCGACCGGAGCGGTCGGGCAAAGCGATGGTCGGGGTTGCAGGTTGGAAACGGTGCGATCGCGCACGCGCCAGTTCGGCGCGGCGGTCATCCCCGGTCTCTTGGCTCACGCCCGCGGCGCGGTCGGCCGGGGGCCGCGCCGGAGGCTATTGCACGCCGAGCAGCCGGTTCATCGCCCCGCCCATCGCTTCGCCGATGAGGTAGTAGGTCTCGGCGCTGGAATTCCAGTGGTAGCCCTGATTGTTGGGTGAATCCTCGACGGGCCGCCAGAAGGCCTGGGTGCCCACGAAGGCGACGGTGTCGCGAAATTCCGCGCGCTCCGCGACGGCCGCCTGCGCTTTCATCAGGGCCAGGGCGCGCGGGTGCGACTCGCTGGGACCGGTCATGCCGGTCTCGGCGACGACGAAGGGCAGGGCAGGCACACCGAGGGCGGCGCGCATGTCGCGGATGAAGTGGACGAAATTGGCTTCGTATTCGGCGGTGAACTTTTCGTTGACGCGGTCGTTCCAACCCTGGTGCCAGCCGAAGCCGGCGAGCACATAGCGTCCGTCGCTACCCGGCACGAGCGCGGGGATTCGGGCGAGGGCGGCCTTCACGAGGGCGAGGGTTTCGCGGAAGTAGTGGCCGACCATCGCAGGGTTCTGGGCGACGGCGGCGTCGGCTTTCGCGCCGAGCGAATACGGCGGGCGGCCCGCGCTGGGCGGCCGAAAGTCGACCGCGAGGCTTTTGCCGCCCCACGCGCATTTGATGAGGAGCACGGGCTCGTCGAGTGCGTTGCCCACCACCCAGCCGAAACCGAGTTCGGGCCCGATCTTGGCGGGGCGGGTGGGCTCCGGGAGCGCGCCGTAGCCCACGGTGAGCGGCCCCTCGCGTTGGAGGTAAGTAATCCAGACGTCGTCGCGCGTGCGCCACCGGCCGTCGGGCGTGGCGAGCGGCGCGAAGCGGGGCGCGGTCGCGGGATTTTTCACGA
>CAJAYO010000121.1 GCA_903948415.1 uncultured Opitutia bacterium
CGAGCGATGTCACTTCACCGATCCGCGCATCTCTGATGATGACCGGATCCTTAATCCAAGCCATTCTTAACATGGCGACGGTGGGCTTCGAGGGGGGCGCGCTCAGCCAGCAATTGTTGCGCGATAACGAGGGACGTAATATGCAGCTCGCGTTGGAGGCCTTGAATTTTTCCTACAAGAGAAGCAGGTCGCCTACGAATATGAGCAGCTCTACCGCGACTTCTCGACGAGCGCCTACGAAGTCGTGCGCCTGGCCGGCGAACTCCAAGCCGCGACCGAACGCGTGCGCAACGTGCTGGCCGAGGGCGACCGCATCCAGGCCGAACGCGAGACCTTCCGCCAACGGGCGGCCGCGCTGATCCAGGGCTACCGGACGAAGGACTTTACCTTCCGGGCCTTTCGCAACGAGGCGCTGGAGCAGTATCGCTCCCTCTTCGACCTCGCCGCCCGCTACACCTACCTCTCGGCCAAGAGCTACGACTACGAAACCGGCCTCCTCGGCTCCACCGCCGGCCAGGCCGTGGTCTCGGGTATCGTGGCCTCGCGCTCCCTCGGTGATCTCACCGGCGGCGTCCCGCAGGCGACCGTCAGCACGCTGGGCGATGCCGGCCTCGCCGGCACGATGGCGCGCATGCAGGCGGATTGGTCCGTGGCCAAGCCCCGCCTCGGGATCAACAATCCCGATCAAAACGGCACGCTCTTCTCCCTGCGCCGCGAACGCTACCGCCTCGTCGACGGCACCGACGGCAATACCCCGTGGCAACAGACGCTCGAGCAGCACATCATGACCGATGTGATGGCCGACGCCGATGTGGCCGCCGCGTGCCGCAACCTGCGCAAAGCCGATGGCAGCGCGGTGCCCGGCCTCGTGATCCCTTTCAACTCCATGATCGTGGCCGGCTACAACTTCTTCGGCCTGCCGCTCCTGCCCGGGGACCACAGCTTCAGCGCCTCGAACTTCTCCACCAAGATCTACTCGGTGGGTATGGTGATGCGCGGCTACGTGGGCATGGATCCATATGCCGCCGGCACCGTGAATGCCGGCTCACCGAATACGACGAGCCCCGATGCGCTCAGTGCCACGCCGTATGTGTATCTGATCCCGACCGGCACCGACTATATGATCGCGCCGCCCTTGGGCGACACGGGTGGCGTGCGCGGTTTCGATGTGCACGACCAGGCGCTGCCGCTGCCCTTCAACCTCGGGGCGACGTCCTTCTCCTCGACGCAATTCTTCAACGCCAACGGCACCCTCAGTGAGCAGCCGTGGATCCTGCGCAAGCATCAGGCCTTCCGCCCGGTCTACGATCCCGCGTTTTTCTACACGACCGTGCCGGCGGAGTTCTCCAGCTCCCGTCTGGTCGGCCGCAGTGTGTGGAACGGCGGCTGGAAGATCGTCATCCCGGCCAACACCCTGCACAGCAACGAACAGGAAGGTCTCACCCGCTTCGTCCGGAGCGTGAAGGACATCGAGCTCTTCCTCCGCACCTACAGCCACTCCGGCAACTGACCTCCGCCCTCTTTCTCGTTCCTCTTTCTCCCCGTCCGCTCCGCGCCTCGGCTCGGTTCGACGCCCAGTCCGATCCTCCGGACGAAAGAGAACGAGAACGAACCGCGAACCCTCCCCGTCCTCCTCCCTTTGAAATCTGAAATCCAAATCTCAACGTCCAGGTTTCCCATGCACCTCCGCCGCTCCGTCCTCCCTTTGCTTTTCACTTTCCCTTTCCCTCTCACTTTCACTGTCACTTTCACTTTCATCCTCGCGCTCCTCGCCACGCCCACGGCGCACGCCCAAGTCACCGCCTCGCGCCCCGTCGGTTACCTCGTCCAAACCATCCCGGCGGGCCAGACGCGCTCCTTCTCGGTCCCGTTTGATGCGGCGCTCTCCAGCCTCGGCGCCACCGTGGGCCGCCTCACGGCGGTCGGGGCGACCTATGTGGAAAACGCCGGCGCCGCGTGGACCCCCGGCGTGTTCTCCACCTCGGCGGCGCCGTATTTCGTCCGCTTCACGACCGGAGCGCAGAGCGGCCGCAGCTTCCGCATCGTCGCACCCGCGAACACCGCCACGCGCCTCAACGTGGCCGATGAAGGCCTCGATCTGACCACCCTCGGGCTCGACGTGACGGCCGCGAACGGCACCGGCTACGAGATCATCCCCGGCGATACGCTGGCGACGTTCTTTGGCACG
>CAJAYO010000122.1 GCA_903948415.1 uncultured Opitutia bacterium
GAGAAATACGCGCCGAGGTCGGCGAAGGGAGCGATCAATTCGGCGGAGCCGCCGTAGCCGTGCATGAGAAAACCGCAGGCGGGGAGACGGGGCGCGGCGCGGAGGACGTCGAGGGCGGCGCCGTAGGCTTGTGTGGCGTGGATGGAGGCGGGGCGGTTCAGCTCGGCGGCGAGGTCGAGTTGGGCGGCGAAGACGGCGGTTTGCTCGGCGAGCGGGGCGACGCGGAGGCCGGCGATCCGGGGGTCGTCGGGGCGGACGCCGTCGATGATCCAGCGGTCGAGGCCGATTTCGCCGACGCCGGCGCGCGGATCGGCGAGGAGCGCGGTGCGGAGGAGGCGGAGCCAGTCAGCGGAGCGTTGGCCGCAGTCCCACGGGTGGATGCCGTAGCTGGGGAGGAGGGTGAGGGGACCGGGCCGTTGCGTGCTGAGCGCTGAGGGTTGCGCGCCCGGAGCGGGGTGGGGGGTGGGGGCGGAGAGGCGGGCGCAGAGCGAGGCAACGACGGGGAATTCGGCCTCGTTGGTGGCGTTGACGACGACGGCGCGGACGCCGGTGCGGATCAGGTCGGCGACGACGGTGGCGTGATGCGGAACGAGTGCGTCGAACTGGAAGTGGAGGTGGGCGTCGAAGAGCGGAGGCATCGGAAAAATGAAGTGCCCACGGAACACACGGAAGACACGGAACAAAAAACGCCGGAACGACTAAATGTGCTTTTCGGCGAAGGCGCGGATGGTGGCGCGGGCGCTGGCGAGGCCGTTGCGGCGGGTCGGGCTGAGATTTTTCGCGAGGTCGAGGGACTCGAGCGGATCGGGGGCGAAGGTCGCAATGTCGGCGGGGGTGGCGCCGCTGTAAAACGTGCAGAGGAGGGCGACGAGGCCGCGGACGAGGGGGCCGTCGGCGTCGCAGCGGAAGTAGCAGCGGCCGTCGCGGACTTCGCCGACGAGGTGGACGAGGGAGATGCAGCCGCGGACGCGGTGGGCGTCGGTGCGTTCGGGGTCGGCGAGGGGCGGGAGTTTTTTGGCGCGGTCGACGACGGCGCCGAGGCGTTCCTGGGGATCGTCGATGAGGGCGAGGTCGTCGGTGAGGGCCTGGAGTTTTTCAGTGAGCGTCACGGGAGCGGCGGAGTTCGGGGAGGCGGGCGAGGCGGGCGGTGAGTTCGGGGAGGCGGATGGGTTTCGTCAGAATTTCGTCCATGCCGGCGGAGAGAAAGGTCTCGCGGCTGTCGGCGAGGGCGTGGGCGGTGACGGCGATGACGCCGGGTTGGCGGGCGGCGGGGAACTCGGCGCGGAGCGCGCGGGTGGCGGCGGGGCCGTCCATCCCGGGCATCTCGATATCCATGAGCACGAGATCGAAGGGCGTGGCGCGGAGGGCGGCGAGGGCCGCGAGGCCGTCGGCCGCGTAGGCGGGGAGGTAGCCGAGTTTCTCGAGCATGCGGCCGAGAACTTTTTGGTTAACGGGATTGTCCTCGGCGACAAGGATCCGGGCGGGATGGCGGGAGGCGAACTGGGGGTCGAATTCGGACGTCGCGAATGCCGGAGGGGGCGGTGTGGGGAGGCGTGCGGCCGCAGGGCGGGTGAGGATCGTGAAATGGAAAACGGATCCGACGCCGGGGGTGCTTTCGGCCCACAGTTTGCCGCCCTGCAGTTCGGCGAGGTGGCGGCTGATGACGAGGCCGAGGCCGCTGCCGCCGAAGGTGCGGGTGGTGGAGCTATCGGCCTGTTCGAAGCGTTGGAAGAGGTGGGGGAGGCGTGCGGCGGGAATACCGATCCCGGTGTCGCTGACGCGGAAGGTGAGTTCGCTGGAGCCGTCGGGCTGAGCACGGGCGGAGACGTCGACGGTGATGGCGCCGCGGTCGGTGAACTTGACGGCGTTGGAGAGGAGATTGACGAGAATTTGGCGGAGGCGGGTGACGTCGCCGACGATGGTTTCGGGCGTGCCGGGGGCGAGGGTGGAGCGGATCGCGACTTTCTTTTCGGTGGCGCGGGCGACGAGGAGGCGGACGGCCGCGGCGACGCATGCGGGGAGCGAGAACGGGACGGACTCAAGGGTGAGCTTGCCGGACGTGATTTTGGAGAAGTCGAGGATGTCGTTGATGACGGTGAGGAGGTGTTCGCCGCTGGACTGGATGACATCGACGCTGTCGCGTTGCTCGGGGGAGAGCGGGGTATCGCGCAGGAGGGTGGTCATGCCGATGACGGCGTTCATGGGCGTGCGGATTTCGTGATTCATGGTCGCGAGAAACTCGGCCTTGGCGCGGGTGGCCTCTTCGGCGGTGCGGCGGGCGACATCGAGGTGGCGGCGGGTTTCGTCGAGGTCGGCGATGACGGTGTTTTGGCGGGCGATGATCCGGCGGAGTTCGAGGGCGTCGAGGATGTGGCGCCGAAGGGTGGTGAGGGCGTGGAGTTGGTCGGGGGTGAGTTGACGGGGTACGCGATCGATGACGCAGAGGGTGCCGAGGGCCCAGCCGTCGTGAGTCACGAGGGGAGTGCCGGCGTAGAAACGGATGTGCGGCGCGCCGGTGACGAGGGCGTTGGCGGCGAAGCGGGGGTCGGCGCTGGCGTCCGGGACGACGAAGACGTCGGTCTGCGGTTCGGCGATGGCGTGGGCGCAGAAGGAGAGTTCGCGCGGGGTTTCGGCGGGGTCGAGGCCGACGCGGGCTTTGAACCACTGGCGGTCGGCGTCGACGAGGGAGATCAGGGCGATGGGAACCTGGCAGATCTGGGCCGCGAGGCGGGTGAGGTCGTCGTAGTTGGGCTCGGGCGGTGTATCCAGAATGCCGAGGGCGCGAAGGGCGGCGACGCGGGCGACGTCGTTGGCGGGAATGGGTGGGCTGGACATACGGCGGGCGGTGGAGCGGTGCGAGTGGCCGCCGGTCCAACGAGGGGGGCGGCGGGGCCGGATGGCAACGTCGGCGGCGGGCCGGGGGAAACGGCCGCGCCGGCCCGGGGGGAGCGGACGGCGACGTCCGCCGGACCAGGCGGGGGGGGCGGCGGTGGAAAACCGCCGCTCCGTTGGGGCTAGAAAGAGCCTTTGACGCCGAACTGGAAGTTGACGCCGTATTCGCCTTCGGCGGCGAATTTCACGTAGCGGGGGCTGCCGAGGGCGTAGGCGTAGTTTTGGTCGCGGTCGTTGAAAATATTGCGCGCGGTGAAGTAGAGGCCGTAGCGGGCGTTGAGCCGGTAGTCGCCGGAGAGGTCGAGGCGGAGGCGCTCGGCCTGGTAGTTCCAGCCGGCGGCGCCGATGTTGCCGGCGGCGATGGTGCCGACGCGTTTTTTGCCGACGAGGGTCCACTTGGCCATGAGGGAGGCGGCGCGGCGGTTATAGTTAAACCCCCAGTTGATGATCTTTGGGGTGAAGCCGCGGAAATCGGCTTCGGCGGGGCTGCGGTTGGTGACGAGGGTGGTGTTGGCGAAGACGCGGAAGAAGCGGGCGACGGGTTGGGCGGTGAAGGTGGCGAGGGGGGCGTTGATATTGAATTCCCAGCCGTTGATGTGGGTGATGCCGTCGACGTTGATGGGGGCGTTGACCTGGAAGTCGGTGTATTCTTCGCCGAGACCGATGGTCTCGAGGAACGCGGGGGTCGCGACGAAATTGCGGGTCGCGAAGGAGTTGGTGATCTGCTTGCGGAAAAAGCCGGTGGAGATCTCGCCGCCGTTGGGGGTGTAGTATTCGAGGCGGACGTCGAGGCTGTTGGCGGTCCACGGTTTCAGCGCGGGATTTTTCGTCGTGATGGTGCCGAGGGCGGAGCCGGTGGCGTTGCTGGCGGGGTCGAAGTCGACTTGGTTCACGTTGGTCGCACCCAAAATGTTGCCGAAGTCGGGGCGGCCGACGGTCTGGGCGAGGCCGAGGCGGCTGATGAGGTTGGGGGTGAGGTTGTAGCTGGCGTTGAGGCTGGGGTAATAGCCGCTGTATTCTTTGCGGAGGCGGGCGCCGAGCTTTTGGTAGACGAGGGCGTCTTCGGCGATGCCGTTGGCCACGCCTTCGGGGGTGGTGGTGTTGATGGTATTGGCGGGATAGAGGAGGATGGGGCGCTTGTTGGCATCGAGGATGAGGTTGCCGGCGGCGTCCTGGCGGTAGCGGGCGTTGTTGTCCTGGAGGACGGTCCGGCCGTCGTCGGTGGTGCGTTCGTAGCGGACGCCGGCGACGAGGCGGAGGCGGTTGTTGAGGAGGGAGATGTCGCCCATGAAGTAGAGGGAATCGAGGCGCTCGACCAATTCCTCGGTGGTGGTGAGCTCGGCGCGGACATCGGTGCGGCGATTGGTGAGGGTGTTGAAATACTGCGGGTATTGCTCGTAGAGCTGCCAGGCGCGGCGGCCGCTGACGAACTGGGCCTGCGGGGCTTTGCGGGCCATGGGGAAGGAGAGCATGGCCTCGTTCAGGAGGCTGAACGGCGTGCGGGTGATGCTGTCGTCGGCGCTGTTGGCGACGCCGTCGGGGCCGACGTAGACGGGGTTGAAGGAGCCGGTGCTGCGGCCGCGGAAGCTCTCGTTGGTGGAGATACCGGCCTTCAGCGAGAAGTTGGTTTTCTCCGTGAAGAATTTCCGTTTGGCGTCGTAGCGGACGCTCTTGCCGATGCTGTCGTTTTCCCGGGTACCGTTGGCGCCGTTGAGGAAGAAATTGTAGCTGTCGAGATTGAAGGGGTCGATGATCTGGCCGGCGGCGTTGCGCAGGGTGATCGTGCCGGGGAGATATTGGCTGTAGCCGTCGATATCGACGGTGGCGCCCTGAATGCGGGCCGAGGCGGTCTCGAACTGGCGGTGGGAGATGGCGCGGTAGGTCTGGTCGGAGACGTTGTAGCCGATGCCGCCGGTGAAATCCCAGAGCGTGCCGATGTGCCGGTGATTGAGGCGGAGGATGGTGTTGCGGACGCGGACGTAGCGGGCGGTGTTGTTGGCGTTGGCGGTGCCGGAGCCGGGGCGGCCGTGGGTGAAGTTCTCGCCCCAGGAAAGGGGATTGGTGCCGGTGTTGATGGAGAAATTGTGCTGCTCGTAGTCCTGCACGAGCCAGTTGCCGCCGGCGGAGAACGAGAAGACGTCGACGGGGGTAGCCTTCCAATCGAGGCGGGTGCCGAGGGCGTAGCGGTGTTCGTAGACGGGGAAGATGTTGTATTGGTAGGTGGTGAGGTAGGGATTATCGACGGTGGCGCGGAGGGGATTGGCGGCGGTGGTGGAGGTGTTGAAGGTGCGGTTGATGCGGCGGGCGGAGCCGAACTGGTCGTTCTTCACGGCGTTGATGGAGAAGCCGAAGGTCTTGGAAACGGGGACGGTGTAGGAGAAGTCGAAGTCGGGCTGGTAGTGGAAGGTCTTCTTCTGGTCGTCGCCATCGCCGCCGCCGGGTTTGCGGTGGAAGCCGACCTGATGGGAGTTCTGGTTGACGTAGGCTTTGAAGCGGAATTCGGCGCGACGGGCCTCGAAGGCGGTGCGGCTGACCATGTTGATGGAGCCGCCGAGGCTGGAGGCGGGCATGTCGGGGGTGGGGACTTTGGTGATCTCGATGCGGGAGGCGTTGTTGAGCGAGATAGCCTGGAGGGACGTGGCGCGGGAGAAACCGGCGGCGCCCGCGGTGTTCACATCGTCGCCGTCGAGGGCGATGTTGGTGTAGGTGGAGGGGAGACCGCGGAGGCCGATGGAGACGGTGTTCATCTGATCGGTACCGACATCGACGCCGGGGAGGAATTTCACGAACTCGCCGAGGTTGTTTTGGATGACGTCGCCGAGCGCGTCGGTGGAGAGGACGGTCTTGATGTTGCCGGCGAAGCGCTGCTCGTTGATGGCGATGGTGGCGGCGTTGGTCTCGCGGGCGGCGCCTACGACGAAGGCGTCGAGTTTCACGGTGGTATCGGCAGCGGCGGCGGCACGGGTGGACGCCGGGGCGGAGACCGGGACGAGGGCGAAGTCGCGCGTGGTGACGGTGCCGGCGGTGATGGCGACGGTGACGGTCTGGGGGGCGAGACCCGTGGAGAAGACGGTGAGGGTGAGGGTGCCGGGGGCGAGACCGGTGAGGCGGAATTCGCCGAAGGCGTCGGTGAAGGCTTCACGGTTGGTGCCGGCGACGGTGATGCGGGCGTTTTCGAGGGAGAGGTTGGCGGCCTGGTTTTGGACGCGCCCGGTGATGGTCGCGGTGGCGGCGGATTGGGCGAGGGCGTCGGCGGGCGCGAGGGCGAGTGAGAGCAGGCAGGAAGCAACAATCGCGAGGGTGCGGGCGAGAAGGCGGAGGGGCGCAGGCGTAGTCATGGTGAGGAAAGGCAGAAGGCGGGAGCGTGGTAAGCGCGAAGACGGGAAGCAGGACGGGTGAAACTGTTCCGCGGTGAGGGATGTGGGGCGATGCTATTTTACGCGAATGACGAGTGAGGGCGCAAAAAACGCGCCGCGGTGAAGCGGCGCGGGAGGAAGGGACGGGCGGAAGGCGATGCGCGGTTTCAGTTATAGAACATGGCCTCGTTCGACTGGAAGAGGGCGTGGGCGAGTTTCGTCCAGGCGTCGAGCGGCTGGTTGTCGAAGACGCCGCCGACCTGGGTGTTGAACTTGGGGTTCCCTTTCGGGGCCTTGGCTTTTTTCTCGGCGATGCGGGCGTCGCGGGCGGAGGCTTTGGCGGCGGGCATCTGGGCGGTGAGCACGACGTCGGTGCCGGCGGGATTGGATTTGACGTAGCGGAGGCCGATCTCGACTTCCTTTTTCGTGGGCCAGCGTTGGAAGATCGCGAGGTAGAGCGAGGTCACGCGGAGGTCGTCGGATTTGAGGTCGGCGAAGGCGGGGCGGTCGACGAGTTTGCGGGCGGTTTCGATGACCATGGGGCTGTTCATGAGGAACAGGGCCTGCTGGGGGACGAGGGTTTCGTAGCGGCGGCCGGAGGAGACGTCGGGGCTGGGGAAGTCGAACTGGGTGAGGAGTTCGGGCGGGTTGGTGCGGTCGATCAGGGTGTAGATCGAGCGGCGTTTGGCGAAGGCCTCGCTGCTGATGGCGACGGGTTTGCCGCCGCGGGTGCGGTCGAGTTCGCCGGCGATGGCGAGGAGCGAGTCGTGGAGTTCCTCGAAATCCATGCGGCGAAGATTGTAGCGCCAGAGGAATTGGTTGTTGGGATCGAGTTCGACGTAGCTCGGGTTGGGCGCGCTGCTCTGCTGGTAGGCGGCGCTGAGGACGATGAGGCGGTGCATCGATTTGATGGACCACTGGTTTTCGACGAAGGTGGCGGCGAGCCAGTCGAGGAGCTCGGGGTGGGTCGGCACGGAGGACATGTTGCCGAGGTCGTCGGGCGTATCCACGAAGCCGGTGCCCCAGTGCTGTTGCCAGAGGCGGTTCATCATGACGCGGGCGGTGAGCGGGTTTTTCGGGTCGATGATGGCCTGGGCGAGTTGGAGGCGGCCGGAGCCCTGGTTCCAGGCGGGGCGTTTCTTCGGATCCGGGGAGAGGATTTCGAGGAAGCGGCGCGGGACGATGTCGCCTTTGTTGGCGTTTTCGCCGCGGAGGAGGACGGGGTAGTCGCGGGAGCGGGGAACGTCGGTCACGGCGTTGGCCCGGATGGGGGCGCCGGGGTGATTGAGTTCCAGGTCGGTCTTGTCGCGATAGAGTTCGCGTTCGGCGCGCTGGAGCTGCTGGCGCTTCAGGGGGTCGATCTTGGCGGCGGTGGCTTTGGCCTTGGCTTTGCCACTGGAGGCGCGGCGGAGCTCGGCCTGCTCGGCTTTGAGGTCGACCTCGCGTTGGTCGAGGGCCTGAGATTTTTCGAGGTAGGCGAGGTAGTCGGCGGTCTGGGTGGCTTGCGGGGAGAGGATCGGGAGTTCGGTCGGCGTCATCGTATTCGCGAAAACGCCGTAGAGAGAGTAGTAGTCCTTGGTGGGGATCGGATCGAATTTGTGATCGTGACAGCGGGCGCAGGTGACCGTGAGGCCGAGGAAGGCCTTCGTGGTGACGTCGATTTGGTCGCCGATGACGTCTTCCTTGCGGCCGTTAAACTGATTGCCGAGGGAGAGAAAGCCGAGCGCGGCGAGGGGCCAGCGGGAGTCGGGCCGGCTGGCGGTGACCTCCATTTGGGGGAGTTCGACGATGGGGTCGGCGGAGGCGGGTTTGCCGGCGACGTGGGGGATCACGGCCGAGCGGGCGGCGGAGGGGGAGGGCTTGAGCTTGGACTGTTTTTCGAGGTGGGAGGCGAGATAGTCGCCGGCGAGTTGGGCGAGAATGAATTTGTCGTAGGGCAGGTCGGCGTTGAGGGCGTCGATCACGAAGTCGCGGTAGGTCCACGCGTGGGGAAAGCGGTTGTCTTCCTGGCGGGGGGCGTCGCCCTTGGTGTCGGAGTAGCGGGCGACATCGAGCCAGTAGCGGGCCCAGTGTTCGCCGTATTGGGGGGAGGCGAGGAGGCGGTCGACGACTTTGGTGTAGGCGTCGGGAGAGGTGTCTTTGACGAAGGCCTGGACGTCCATCGGGTGAGGCGGAAGGCCGATGAGGTCGAAGTAGATGCGGCGGATGAGCGTGGTTTTTTCGGCGGCGGTGTTGGGGCCCATGCTCTTGGCCTCGAGTTTCGCGAGGACGAAGGCGTCGATGGGGTTTTTGACCCACGCGGAATTTTGGACCGCGGGGAGTGCGGGCTTTTTCACGGGTTTGAAGGCCCAGTGGTTCTTGCCCACGCCGGCGTAGGCGGCGGAGCTGCCGGTGGCGACGTTGAGGCGGGGGTCGGGGGCGCCGCGGCGGACCCACTCGGTGAGGTCGGCGATTTGTTGATCGGAGAGTTTCTCGCCCTTGGGGGGCATCTGGAGATCTTCGTCCTTGTAGCGGATGGCCTGGATGAGGAGGGAGTCGTCGGGTTTGCCGGGGACGATCGCAGCGCCGGTGTTGCCGCCGGCGAGGACGGCTTCGCGGCTGTCGAGGAGGAGGCCGCCCTTCACTTTGTCGCCCTCCTTGCTGTGACACTTGTAGCACTTTTCGGCGAGGAGGGGGCGGATTTTCGCTTCGAAGAATTGGAGGTCGGCGGGGGCGATGGCGGCTTTGACGACCGGGTGGCCGGCGGGCAGGTCGGCGGCGCGGGCGGCAACGGCCGAGAGAACGAGAGCGAGAACGAGGAACGAGAACGAAGGGGCATCCACGCGCGGGCGCTCGCGGCGGGGCAGGCGGAGGAGCGAGGTCATGCGAGGATGGGCTTGATGACGTTGCCGGCGACGTCGGTGAGGCGGAAATCGCGGCCGTTGAAACGGTAGGTGAGCTTGGTGTGGTCGAGGCCCATGCATTGCAGGATCGTGGCGTGAAGATCGTGCGGGTGGACTTTGTCGACGATGGAGGCGGCGCCGAATTCGTCGGTGGCGCCGTAGACGGTGCCGCCCTTCACGCCGCCGCCGGCCATGACCATGGAGAAGGCCTTGGCGTTGTGGTCGCGGCCGGGGTTGTCGGAGCCGTTGCGGTCGCGGGTGGGTTTGCGGCCGAACTCGCCGCCCCAGACGACGAGGGTGGAATCGAGGAGGCCGCGCTGCTTGAGGTCGGTGAGGAGGGCGGCGAGGGGCTGGTCGATTTCGCCGGCTTTGGTGGCGAGGCGGGTTTGCAGGTCTTGGTGGTGGTCCCAGCCCTGATGCCAGACTTGGACGACGCGGACGCCGCGCTCGATGAGGCGGCGGGCGATGAGGAGCTGTTTGGCCTGCTCGCTGCCGCGGCCGCCGGCGCCGATGCCGTAGGCGGCGCGGGTGGCTTCGGATTCCTTGTTGATGTCGAAGGCGTCGAGGGACTCGGCCTGCATGCGGAAGGCGATCTCGTAGCTCTCCAGGCGGGTCTCGAGGGCGGCGTCGCGCTGAAGGTTTTGCGCGTGGAGTTCGTTGAGCTGGTGGATCATGTCGAGCTGGCGGCGCTGCTCGGATTTGCCGACGTAGGTGTTGCGGATGTTTTGGATCATCAACGGCACGCTCGGGGCCTGGGTGTTGATGCTGGTGCCCTGGTAAACGCCGGGGAGAAAGGCGGCCTGGTAGTTGGCGGAACCGCCGGGCGGGAGGCCGCCGCCGCGCAGCGCGATGAAGCCGGGGAGATTCTGGTTTTCCGTGCCGAGACCGTAGACGAGCCAGGAGCCCATGCTGGGTTTGGCGATGCGGAGGGAGCCGGTGTTCATGAACACCGTGGCGACTTCGTGGGCGGGGATGTCCGTCCACATCGAGCGGATGACGGCGAGGTCGTCGGCGTGCGCGGCGGTTTTGGCGAAGACGTCGCTGACCTCGAGGCCGCTCTGGCCGTATTTGGAAAATTTAAACGGCGAGCCGAGGGCGATGTCGCCGCCGGGGATGCTCTTGCCGTGCATCCGTGTGAGCGAGGGCTTGGGGTCCCAGGTGTCGATGTGGGAGGGGGCGCCCTGCGCGAAGATGTGGATGACGGCTTTCGCTTTGCCGGGGAAATGGGGGGCGTGCGGTGCGAGCGGGCCGGTGACGGCTTTGGCGCCGGGCTGGGCGGCGACGAGGTCGCGGGGGTCGAGGAGTCCCGCGAGCGAGAGGGCGCCGACGCCCATGCCCATGCGGTTGAGGAACTGGCGGCGGGTGAGGAAATAGTCCGAGAGGTCGGTCGAGACGCCGTGGCACGGATGACGATCGTTGGCGTGGTGGTCGGGGAAATCGTCGGGCGGAGTGGACATGGGAAGAGGGCGGGTGGTGGGCGAGAAGAACGCGGGAGAGAGTTCAGGAGCAGCGCTGGTGGCGGAAAGACGCGTTTGGCGGTGCGCGGTTTCCACGAAAAGCGACGGGGTGGGACGGAAGGAGTTGGGGGAGGAACGGGGCGGTGGCAAACGCTTTGACGCGGGCGGGCGGGCCACCCACGGTGCGCGGCCATGCTTTCCGAGCCCACCTCTGCCGCGGCGCCCGGCGTCCGGCCCCTCTCGCCGCGCAATACGCTGTATCTCCAAGTGCTCGCGGGCATCGTGCTCGGCGGGGTGCTCGGCTACGTAAAGCCCGCCTGGGGGGTGGAGCTGAAACCGCTCGGCGATGCGTTTGTGAATCTGGTGAAGATGCTGATCGGGCCGATCATCTTCACGACCGTGGTGGTGGGGCTGGCGGGCATGGGCGACCTGAAAAAGGTGGGCCGGGTGGGGGCGAAGGCGCTGATCTATTTTGAAATTGTGACGACGCTGGCGCTGGTGATCGGGCTGGTGGTGTCGAATGTGTTTCGACCGGGGGACGGGTTTCACGCGACGGCGGAGACGCTCGCCAAAGGGGCGGGCAGTGTGACGAAATACACGTCGGCGGCCCAGGGCATGGGCACGGTGGACTTCCTGATGCACATCATCCCGAAGACCTTTGTGAGTGCGTTTTCGGAAGGCGAAATTTTGCAGGTGTTGTTGCTGGCGGTGCTCTTCGGGCTGGCGCTGGGCAAACTCGGGGACCATGGCCGGCCGATCTTGAATTTACTGAACGAGGTCGCGCGGGTTTTCTTCGGGATCGTGAGCATCGTAACGAAGCTGGCGCCGTTGGCGGCCGGCGGGGCGATGGCGTACACGATCGGGCAATTCGGCCTCGGCTCGTTGGCCAAACTGGGCGGGTTGCTGCTCTGTGTTTATCTCACCTGTGCGGTCTTTATCGTGATCGTGCTGGGCGGGATTGCGCGGGCGGCCGGGTTCAGTTTGTGGAAGATCATCCGGTATGTGCGTGAGGAGCTGCTGCTGGTGCTGGGCACGTCGTCGTCGGAATCGGCGCTGCCGGCGCTGATGGACAAGATGGAGAAGGTCGGGTGTGCGCGGCCGGTGGTGGGGATCGTGGTGCCCTCGGGCTACTCGTTCAATTTGGACGGCACCTGCATTTATTTGACGATGGCGGCGCTGTTCGTGGCGCAGGCGACGGACACGCCGCTGACGCTGGGGGAGCAACTCGTGTTGCTCGGCGTGTTGCTCCTGACCTCGAAAGGGGCCGCCGGCGTGACGGGCAGCGGGTTCATCACGTTGGCGGCGACGCTCGGGGCGATGGGGAAAATTCCGGTCGCGGGCATGGCGCTGATTTTGGGGGTGGACCGGTTTATGTCGGAGGCGCGGGCGATCACGAATTTCATCGGCAACACGGTGGCGACGCTGGTGGTGGCGAAGTGGGACAAGTCGTTCGACGCGTCGAAGGCGGGGGAGATTTTGGCGGGGAAAAAATGAGGTGACCTGCGAGCACCCGGTGCAGGGGTAATCCGCCCCTGAGCTACGGAGCAGTGGGCTTCAGGAAGTTGGGCAGCCACGTCGAGAGGGCGGGCACGTAGGTGATGAGGAGCACGCCGACGAACATCACGAGGAGGAGGGGGAGGACGGCGCGGATGACTTCGCCGAGGGGTTTTTTCAGGCGGGAGGAGGTGAGGAGGAGGTTGAGGCCGACGGGCGGGGCGAGGAAGCCGAGTTCCATGTTCGCGAGAAAAATCACGCCGAGATGGATGGGATCGATGCCGAGGCGCAGGCCGATCGGCACGAGGAGCGGCACGACGACGATGATCGCGGCGTAGATCTCGACGAGGCCGCCGACGAAGATGAGCACGACATTGAGACCGAGGAGGAAGAGCCACTTCGACGGGATGTGGGTGAGACTCCAGTTGGCGAGGGCGTCGGGGACTTGGGCGTCGACGAGGTAATTGGTCAGGCCCAGGGCCACGCCGAGGATGAGCAGAATGCTGCCGACGAGGAGGCCGGCTTCGGCCATCACGCGGCGGCCGTCGCGCAGGACGTCGAGGTCGCGGTGGATGACGGTGACGACGAAAAAGGCGTAGGCGGCGGTGATGGCGGCGACTTCGACGGACGAGGCCCAGCCGGCGAAGAGCGGGACGATGGAAACGACGGGGAGGAAGAGTTCCCATTTCGCGGCCCAGACGGCCCGCAGCGCCTCGGGCGCGTCGAACCGTGGCGCGACGGCGGCGCCTTTGCGGCCGGCCCACAGACCCCAGGCGGCGGTCATGGCGATGAGAATCAGGCCGGGAAGGAGGGCGCCGAGGAACATCGCGCGGATATCGACGCGGGCGACCATCGCATAGAACAGCACGGGCAGACAGGGCGGCAGCAAGATGCCGAGGGAGCCGGCGCCGGTCATCATGCCGAGGGCGTTGCGTTCGGAAAACTGGGCGGCGCGGAGCACCGGCATGAGCAGGCCGGCGAGGGCGAGGATGGTGACGCCGGAGCCGCCGGTGAAGGCGGTGAAGAAGGCGCAGACGAGGGCGGCGGCGATGGCGGGGCCGCCGCGGATGTGGCCGGCGAGGGCGTTGAAAACGGCGACGAGGCGGCGCGACGAGCCGCCCTCGGCGAGGAAATAGCCGGCGAGGGTGAAGAGCGGAATCGCGGGCAGGGTGGGGTTGACGACGAGGCGGTAGTGCTCGACGGGCATCGCGGCGATGGGGAGATCGTTGCCCCAAAAGAGAATCAGCCCGGCGCCGCCGAGCAGGACAAAGATCGGCGCGCCGAGCGCGGAGGCCGCGAGGAGCAAAATAATCGCCGGCCAGATCAAGGTGGCGGCGGCGACCGGCGGCCAGGTGCCGAGCGCGAGCAGCGCGGCTGCGCCGACGACGGTGAGGGTGCGGCCGCGCCAGGTGGCGGCGGAGTGGCGCACGAGGCGCGCGGCGATCACGGCGAAGCCGAGCGGGAGCACGAGCTCGATCACCCAGAGGGGCACGCCGAAGAGAAAGGGCTGGGCGGCTTCGCGTTCGACCTGGACGTAGATGAGGCTGGCGAGGACGAGGGCGGCGGCCACGGCGGTGGAGACGGTGGCGTTGAACCACTGGGCGCCCCGGGCCCAATTCCCGTGCAGGAGGGTGGGCACGGTCGAGAAGGCGAGCAGGCGGCCGTCGCGGGCGGCGAGCGCGCCGCCGGCCATGCTGATGAGCAACGTGAGGTGTTGCACGAGCGTGGTGGAGCCGGGCACGCCGCCGTGGAAGAGGGCGCGGAGGGCCATTTCGGCGAGGGGCAAGATGACCATCGCGCCGAGGGCGAAGGCCACGACGGTGTCCTCGGCGGCGCGCCAGCGGCGCCGGGCGGGGGAGGCGGGTTCAGGCGTGCCCAGCACGGCGCCGGCGTCCGCGGTGGGGCCGTCGGCCATCACGGCGCGGGTCGGGCCGTCGCGCGGAATTCGGCGAGGTGTTTTTGCACCGCGTCAAAAATTTCGACGGGCACGCGCGTGCCGCGCATGCGTTGGGTGAGGTCGGCGCCGAGGGTTTGCCACTCGGCGGCCGCGGCGGGGGTGAGATCGTGGACTTTGAGGCCGCGGGTCGCCATGACGCGCACGGCCTCGAGGTCTTCCTGCCGGCCGCGCGTGCGCATTTTTTCGCCGGTTTCTTCGGCGGCGGCGCGGAGGCGGGCGCGGGCGGGGGCGGGGATTTTTTCCCAGACATCGGTGCGCACGATGGCCGCGCCGACGATCGGCACCCAGTTGATTTCGAGCATGTGCGGGGCGGGGCCGTAGAGCTGGCCGGCGAGCGCGGTGAGGGGCGGCATGGGGGCGGCGTTGATCAAATCGGTGTTGAGGCCGAGGAGCAGGTCGCTGGTCTCGAGGGGGACGGGGCGGAAGCCGGTGGCCTTCATGGTGGCGATGTGGTTTTCGTCGCCGGCCCAGGTGAACAGTTTGGTGCGGCGCACATCGTCGGGCGTGAGGACCTGGGCTTTGGAGAAGAAGCGGACCCAGCCGGCGTCGGCCCAGCAGAGCACTTCGAAGCCTTTGGCGCGGAGGCGGGCTTCGAGGGCCGGGCGGAGTTTTTCGCGGACGTAGTCGACCTCGGCCCACGTGCGAAAGGTGAGCGGCATGAGCTGGAGGCCGGTGACGCCGGGGTCGATTTCGGAGAGGCCGACGACGGTGAAGAGGCCGGCGTTGAGCTGTTTGATGCGGATTTTTTTCACCATCTCGGCTTCGCCGCCGAGGCGGCCGTCGGGGAAGAGCGTGAGTTTGACGGCGCCGTCGGAGTCTTTGCGCCAGCGTTCGCCGAGTTCCTGCAACATGAGGTGTTGCGGCGTGCCGCCGGGGAGAATCGTGCCGAGGCGGATGGTGACGGCCTCGGCGGCGGCGAGGGCCGGGGCGAGCAGCGCGAAGGAGAGGGCGAGGGCGGCGAGGGTGGAGGGAAATTTCATGGGCGGTCCGGCGGAGATTTTTCCACGGGAAGAAACAGGTCGTCAATGTGGGCGAGCAGCCAGCGGGCGCGACGCTGCAAAATGAGATTGACGAGGCGCGAGGTGGGGCGGGCGTCGGCGTCGAGGGCGAGGGCCTGGCGGAGGAGGGTTTCGAATTGGGCGCGGTCCTGCTGTTGGATGCAGACGGCTTCGGCCAAAGCGACGAACGGCGAGGCCTCGTGGCCGCCGCCGAGGGCGACCGCGCGGGCGAAATGGGCGCGGGAGCGCGCGACCGGATCGCCGGCGGCGCCGGGGCGGGCCATTTCGTAGGAGATGAGCAGCGCGTGAATCGCGCCGTGGTCGAAGGTTTCGTCGAGGGCGAGGGCGCGGTCGAGGAGGGCTTCGGCCTGCGGCAGCTCGGCGATGAGATCGGCGCGGTCTTTTTTGACCGAGATGGCGGCGGCCCAGGCGGCGGCGGTCCAATAGAGCAACGGGACATCGGCGGCGGTGCAGACGCGCACGGCGGCGCGCGGATCGGCGCGGAGGGTGGCCGGGAAATTCGGATACGTGACGGCGAGACCGCGCAGGCCGTAGTCGCGGGCGCGGAGATAGAGCCGGCGGGCGCGGTCGCGCAGGGCGGAGGCGGCGGCGACGTCGGTGCTCTCGCGTTCGTCTGCGTCCTGTTGGACGAAGGCGTAGCTGTATTGGGTGAAGCCGCTGGCGGCGGCGAGGAGGAGGCCGCGGTGGTGGGGCGTCTCGGCGAGGAGGCTTTCCATCAGTTTCAAACTGAAGGGCGCGGCGGCGCGGATGAGTTCGGGATCATCGTCGCTGGCGTAGGCCGTGCCGCCGCCGGCAAGCGCGTCGCCGAGGGTGTTCACGGCCGTGCGCTTGACGGTCGTGCAGCCGGTGGCCGCGAAGGACAATGAGAGGGCGGGCAGGAGGAGCCGGAGGGAGCGGAGTTTTTGGATGAACGTGCGGCGCACGGGACGGGGTAGCCCAGAGGGGGAAGCAGGGTCAATCCCTTAGCCCGGAAACCGGGGGACGGACCCGGCGCTTTATCGCCCCCCCATTTCCTGCGGGACGCGAAAAAAGACCCGACCGGCCATGCCACCGGTGGGAGCGCACGTGAGGCGGCCGAAAGCGCCGGGAGGCGGGACGGCTTGGCCGGGAGCTCCGGGCGTGGGCGGGGCGACGCCGCGCGCGGTGGCGAGGGCTTCGATGAGCCTGGCGCAGGACGTGGGGGGCGAGGTGCGGAGGAGCCCGGGGAGATCGTCGTGGAGGGTGGCGAGGACGCCGCGGGCGGGCGGGAACCAGGCGTCGAGTACGTCGGCGTCCCGGGGCGCGACGGCGTAGCCGTCACAGGTGAAGCCGCTCGCGGCGGCGAGGATGAGGCGGGGACGAGCCCTGGGGCCGGTCGCCGATGGGGCGGGGGACGTAGACGCCGGTGCGGCCGGTGGCGAAAAAGAGCCGGGCGAGGGCGGCGGCGGGCCGGACCGGCAGCGGGCCAGGAGCGCGAGAGGAGGCGTGCGGTTTTCCCGGCGAGCCGGGGGCGTTGATCGGGTGACGGGAGCGGCCGGCCGGAGACCGCGGGGCGGTTTGAGTAAAAGAGAATAGGATACGGCCGGGAGCGGGAGTCGATCCATCCGAGGCGGGCCATCGGGTGGAGGCCGGGGGCGGTGGCCAGTCGCCGGCCGGGGGAGAAACGCGATTGCGTCGGTCGGGGAGCGCGTTTCACTGCCGGGGGCCCCGGATGAACATCCACCATTTAGAAGTGTTTTACTACGTCGCGAAGCATGGAGGGATCAGTGCGGCGGTGCGGCATATTCCCGATGGCATCCAGCAGCCGGCGGTGAGCGGCCAGATGGGGAAGCTGGAGGAGGACGTGGGGGCGAAACTGTTTGCACGGACGCCTTTTCGGCTGACGGCGGCGGGCGAGCAGCTCTTTGCGCACGTCCGGCCTTTTTTCGAGAACCTGGGTGCGCTCGCGGCGGAGTTGCGTGCGGTGGCGCAGCCGGAATTACGGATCGGCGGTTCGGAACTGGTGCTGCGCGATTACGTGCCGGCGGTCATGCGCCGGGTGCGGGCGCGCTATCCGCAGGTGCGGCTGAGCCTGCATTCGGGCCACCAGGCGCAAGTGGAGGAATGGCTGCGCCAGGATGTGATCGACCTCGCGATCACGTCGGCGAACGCCAAGGCGCCGGGCCGGCTGCACCAGCTTTCGCTCGTGCTGATCCCGCTGGTGCTGCTCGTGCACCGCGCGGCGCCGTGGAAGGACGCGGCGGAATTGTGGGCGACGAAACGGATGGCCGAGCCGCTGGTGGGGCAGCCGGCGGCGACGAGCGTGATGCAGGGCTTTCAGCGCGATCTGAAGCGCCGCCGGGTGGTCTGGCCGCAGGCGGTGGAGGCGACGTCGGTCGAACTGGTGATGCGCTATGTGGCGAACGGGGAGGGCTTCGGCGTGGTGAACCGCGTCGCGCTGGCGAGCGTGAAGAACCGCGCGGTGCGGGCGTTGCCGCTCGACGATTTTGAGCCGATGCGGATGGCGGTGCTGTGGCGCGGGGAAACGACGCCGCTGGTGCGCGCGGCGGTCGAGGAAGTGCAGCGGCATGCGCACGGGGCGTTTCCGGCCTGGGCCTGCGCCGACCGGTTGCCGTGGGAAGCGAAGCGGCCCGGCGGCGGCAAAGCGGCGGCAGGGGGCAAAGCATGAACGTCCACCACCTCGAGCTTTTTTACTATGTGGCGAAGCACGGCGGCATCAGCGCGGCGGTGCGGGGCATCCCCTACGGCATTCAGCAGCCGGCGGTGAGCGCGCAGATGCGGGCCTTGGAGGACGAGGTGGGGGCGAAGCTGTTTGAGCGCAGCCCGTTCAAGCTGACGGCGGCCGGCGTGCGGCTTTTTGGATACGTGCA
>CAJAYO010000123.1 GCA_903948415.1 uncultured Opitutia bacterium
CGTCGTGCAACTTTGACTACAACGGGCTGATGACCGAGCAGATGGCGCTCGGCCTCGCGGCGTATCGCGCGGGCAAGAAGCTCGACTACGACGGGAAGACGGGCCGGGTGACCAATGCGCCGGAGGCGAATGCCTTCCTGAAGCGTCCGTATCGGGACGGCTGGCCGATCGACGGCTGAGGTTGAACTGCACGGTGGTCCTTGCGCGGGGCGCGAAGCGCGCCGTGGCAATCCCGCTGAAATTACAGCTGGATCGTCACGGCGCTGCGCTCCTTCGCCCTGACCAACAAAGTTCATGGCCTCGGTCACCCAAGGCGCCGCGCCTTCTTCCCGTTCGCTTTCGAGATGAGATTCACGCGATTTTCAGGAGCCGGCTTGCAGGCGTTGGCTATGCGCTAAATCGCCTGCCAGCAGGCTCCTGCCTTCCGGCAGATTAGTCTCAACTTGAGCGCAAATTGGAGTTAGTTCGGCTCTCGCGATGACAGGACGTTTTATTTCCGCCCGCGCACGACGTAGCCCAGGGCGGCCACGGTCTCGCCGTCCGCCAGCCGGTGCGGTGTCTCGCCGAAGTTCACGGTGACCGTGATGCCGTTGGCGTAGGCCGTCTCCTGCACGTCGCGATTCGGGGTGAGGAAGCGGTGGTCCGTCATTTCCGCGGTGGCGACGTCGCGCACGATGGGACAGGTGTTGCGGTAGCTTTGCCCGAAGCGCTCGCGGTTGGCGTCCCAGAATTTCCGGTCGAACATGAACATCGGCGGCACGCCGTAGAGGACGTTGAAGAGATCGCGTTTGTCCCAGAGCGCCGGGAGCTTGTTGTTGTAGTCGCCCCAATACCAGTAGGAGACCGTGCAGTCGTGGAACACCAGTTCCCAGAGCGGCAGGCGGTAGGCGTGGCCGACCTGGAATTTCGCGACGCGTTCGGGCACCTCGGTCCAGATTTCCTGCATCCGACGACCGGAGTCGGGCACACGATACGGGCCGAGGCTCATCATGCCCTCGAAGAAATGCAGGTAGGGCACCGCCGCGTCGTGGCCGGTTTCGCCGCCGGTCACGAGGTGGTTGTCCTCGGAGACATAGCGGAGCAGGGCCATCTTCGCCTCCTTGCTTTGCGTGCGCGTCATCGGGTGGGCCGGGTCGTAGCACTCGTGCCACGGCGCGGCGGTGGTGGTGTCGATGAAGCGGCCGAGATAGGGATGGGTCGCGAGTTCGGCCGGGATGCGGGCGCGGGCGTAGTCGAGGGCGCGGCGGTCGCAGATCACACCGCAGTCCAGCAGCGTGCCATCCGTGGCGGCGACGCCCCAGCCCTTGATCGGCTGGCCGGCGGCATCGACGATGAGATCCTTGGGCCACGCGGCGGTCGGCCAATCGGCGTGGACGCTGCGGAGACGGGGGAAATGGGCCGGGTCCATCACGTCCTGATAGATGTCGTAGCGGCTCGTGAGAATGCCGAGGTGGTTCAGGGCGGTGAGGGCGGCGGGATTTTGGCGGTTGCTCCAGAGGATCCGTTGGATGCCCGCGGCCTGCAACTCGCGCGCGATGGAGAGCGCGTCCTGGTCCCAGCACCACACGTTGACCGCGCCGAGGAGGCGGTCGACGTTGGGGTTGGCGCGGCGTTTTTCCTCGAGGGTTTTGAGCAGGCCGAGCTGTTGCGCGTAGGCGCGGTAGCGTTTCGCCATGGCGACGTGGCCGCCGTGCGCGAAGAAGGCGTAGCGCACCCGGCGTTCGTCGCCAAACTGGCCGCGTTGCGCCTCCCAGACGGGGGTGACGGCGAGTTTTTGTTCGACGCGGTCGAGGCGGATGGAGGCGTCGTCGGGCGTTTCGAGGATGGCCATCTGGCCCTTGTCGCCGTCGGTCAGTCCCCAGAACGCCATGCAGATTCCGTGGCCACCGTAGGCGATGAGCCGCATCGACGGGATCGTGGGGTCGTCGACGGGATAGGAAATGCCCTCGTTGAGCGGCACGATCAGGGAGTCGCCGGCCTCGCCCGCGAAGGGTTGGGGGTAGACGAGGGCCGCGGGGAGGGCGCCCTTGGCGCGGAGCGTGACGGTGAACTCGGGGCGGTCGGCGTCGAGTTGGATCCGGGCGGAGACGTCGAGGCCGGACGCGGCGTGGAAGAGCGCGAGGTCGAGCCCGTCGCCGGTCAGCGTCGCGGTCTTGAGGACGGTGTCGTGGTTCAGGCGGCGCTGGGTCCACCGCCGCCGGGCCCGGCGGTCGAGGACGTCGAACGTGCCGTCGGCGGTGTGCAGCGTGAGCTCGAGCGCGGCGTTGCCGAGCCGCAGTTCCGCGGGAAAGTTTTTCGGCCGCCGGGCGAACACATTTTCTTTCTTCGCAATCGAGACGTCGTCGATCCACGCGACGAGTTTTCCGCCGCCGAGGAAACGGGGCTGGATGGCGGTGACGCCCGGCGGGACCACGAAGCGGGTTTGGATCGCCTGCCAGGCCGGCGCCGCACCCGCAGGGCGAGCGCCGAACGACCAGCTGACGACCTTGCGGTCCGCACCCCAGGTGGACGCGGCGAGGGTGACGCCGCCCGGGCCGTCGATTTTCACCCAGGCGTTCAGTTCGATCAGGTCGCCGGGGACGACGGGGAGCTGCGCGTTGGTTTCAAAGCTCCAGTCGGCCTGGCCGGTGTGGGTGATTTTCGCCGCGCCGGAGCCGGCGTGGAATTGGTCGCGGTCGGACTCGGCCTGCCCGGTCTGGGGTTCGCGGGTGAAGAGGGGTTTCCAGCCGGCAAGGCCCGCCTCGAAGCCGCCGTTGGCGACGGCGAACGCGGCGGCCTCCGCCGGCAGGGCGGCGGCGACGACGCCGGTGGTGAGAAACGCGATACGGAGAGCGCGGCCGAACCGGGCCCGGACGTGCGACCAAACCCAAGGCGTTGAGGTCATCGTGGCCGGACACTAGCGGTCGGTCCGCCCGGTCACAAGGCCGCGGATGGGGCGGACCGACGGGCCTGCGGCGGGCCGTCCCGCGGCACCGGCGGGGCCAATGCCGTCAGCATTGAACTTGAGCGCGGGATCGTTTGGCTTCGGCCCATGCGTGTTTTCCTCGCCCCCCTGTTTGGTCTCGCCCTCCTCGCCGTGTCCGCCGTGTCCGCGGTGTCCGCGCAGCCCGCGGCCAAACCCAACATTGTTTTCATTCTCGCCGACGATCTGGGTTACGGCGAACTCGGTTCCTACGGACAGAAGAAGATCCTCACGCCGCAGCTCGACCGGATGGCGGCGGAAGGCATGCGGTTCACGCAGTTCTACGCCGGCAGCACGGTGTGCGCGCCGTCGCGCAGCGTGCTCATGACCGGCCAGCACATGGGCCACACGACGGTGCGCGGCAACGCGGGCAAACTGGGTTACGCCGCGCAGACGCTGCGGGCCGACGAAGTCACGGTGGCACGGGTGCTGCGCGACGCCGGCTACGCGACCGGGCTGGTGGGCAAATGGGGTCTGGGCGAACAGAACACGGCCGGTGATCCGCAGAAGCAGGGCTTCGACTATTTCTTCGGGTTCTACAACCAGACTCACGCGCACAACCATTTCCCGAGCCACCTTTGGCGCAACGGCACCCAGGTTCCGCTGCCGAACGACCTCGTGAAAGTGGGCGACGTGCCCGGGGCCGGCTACGCCAAGGATCCCAAGGTGTATGCCGACGACCTGTGCGCGCAGGAGTCGCTCGATTTCATCACCCGGCACAAGGCGCGGCCGTTCTTTCTGTTCGTCTCTCTCGTGACCCCGCACGCCAACAACGAGCGCTCGCGCGAACTCAACGAGGGCAACGAGGTTCCCGACCAGGGCATTTACGCCGGCAAACCGTGGAAAGAGACCGAGAAGAACCATGCCGCGATGGTCACGCGCCTCGACCGCGACGTGGGCGCGCTGCTCGCGCACCTGAAACAACTCGGCCTGGACGAGCGCACCCTCGTGATGTTTTCGAGTGACAATGGGCCGCATCGCGAGGGCGGCGCCGATTACAATCCGGCCTTTTTCGAGGTCAGCGGTCCGCTGACCGGGCTGAAGCGCAGCCTCACCGACGGCGGCATCCGCGTGCCCTTCCTCGCGCGCTGGCCGGGCCAGATCGCGGCGGGGACCGTCGCGCCGCACGTCGGCTACTTCGGGGACCTGATGGCGACGTGGGCCGAAGTCGGCGGGGCGGCCCGCCCGCCGGAGCATGCGGCCGACAGTATCAGCCTTGTGCCGACGTTGCTCGGACGGGGCGCGCAACCGAAACACGCCCACCTCTACTGGGAATTCTACGAGCAGGGCATCAGCCAGGCGTTGCTCCTCGACGGCCGCTGGAAGGCGCTCCGGCTCAAGACGCTCACCGCGCCCATCCAACTCTTCGATCTCACCCACGACATCGCGGAGCGCACCGACGTCGCGGCGAAGAACCCGGCGCTCGTCGCGCGTGCGACGGAGCTGTTCAAGACGGTGCGCCGCGACAACGAACACTGGAAGCTGCCGGCGGCGGCGCGCTGAGCGGGGCGCACTCCTGCGCCAGCGGCAGGGTGAAGGCGAAGGTCGCGCCTCGGCCGGGCGCGCTATGGGCGGAGATGGTTCCGCCGTGGTCCTCGACGATGCGTTTGCAGATCGAGAGACCGAGACCGGTGCCGCGGGTCTTGCCGTGGGTGGCGAAGGGCTGGAAGAGCGACCGGGTAATTTCGGGCGCAATGCCGCGGCCGGTATCCTCGACTTCGATGCGCAGGTCGCCGCCGGCGACGGCGAAACGCAGGAAAATCTTCCCGCCGTCGGGCATTTCGTCGACGGCGTTGTTGAGGAGATTGTAGAAAAGGCGGGAGAGGCGCTGGGGCTCGATGCGGACGGCCACCTCGGGCGGGGGAGCGGTCAGCTCGAGTTTGACGCCGCGCTCCGCGATCTCCGTGCGGATTTCTTCGGCGAGCGGCGTCATGTAGCTGGAGAAGTTTGCGAGGGTAAGGTGCGGGCGCTGACCGCTGGGCTTGGTGAAGTCGATCAGTTCGTTCAGCATGTTCGTCATGCGTTCGACCTGCTGGGCGATGCGGCTCTGGGCCTTGAGGCGCAGCGGGGGCGCGGTGCGCTCGCTGCAGGCGAGTTCGGCCGCGAGGCCGATGACCTGGAGGGGATTCTTGAAATCGTGGACGATCGTTCCGGCGAAGCGGCCGACGATGGCGAGGCGCTCGGCCGGGATGATTTCGTCGACGTATTTTTGGTTGAGCGCGCGCAGCCGGCGGCTGATCTCGCGGAACAAATCCAGCGCGAGCCGCGGGTGGAGTTCGAGGAGCTGCGGGAGCAACCCGCGGTTGAGGAAGAAGGTCTTCGTGGCCGTCTCGGCGAGCGCAGTCGCGGAGCGCGGCGCATCGTCGATCACGGCCATCTCGCCGAAAATTTCATCGGGGCCGATCACGGCGAGGATGCGCGGCTCGTTGTTGCCGACGACGGCAAAGATCTGGACGCGGCCCGAGGCGACGACGTAGAAACCGTCGCCGGGGTCACCCGTCTTGAA
>CAJAYO010000124.1 GCA_903948415.1 uncultured Opitutia bacterium
ACGCCCTCCTCCTCCGCGAGGACGCCGTCACGCCGGCCAACACCCGCCTGCTCCTCGGCGGTTCGTTCTCGACGTGGAATGGCACCGCCCGCGACGGCTTCGCGCGCGTCGCCGTCGACTCCACCGGCACGCTCGACGCCGCACCCGCCGCCACGATCCGCCGTCCCGGCCAGATTTTGGCCATCGAGCCCGCGCCCAACGGCAAATGGTATGTCGGCGGTTTCTTCCAGTTCATCAACGACGCGCCGCGCAACCACCTCGCTCGGCTCAACGCCGACGGCACCTTTGACCCCTCCTTCAACACCGTTGGGACCGGCTTCAACGGCACCGTCGCCGCCATCGCGCCCCTGGCCGACGGTCGCCTCGTGGTCGGCGGCAATTTCAACAATTACAACGCCACGTCGCGCGCGAACCTGTCCCGGCTCTTCGCCGACGGCTCCCTCGACTTCAGTTTCAGCCCCGGCAACGGCACGGGCTTCAACGGCCAGATCAACGCCGCGGTGCCTCAGCCCGACGGCAAGATCGTGGTCGGCGGCTCCTTCACGACCTTCAGCGGCGGCACCCTCAATCGTATCGCCCGCGTCCAGGCCGACGGCTCCTCCGATACCGCGTTCAACACCGCCGTCGGCACCGGGTTCAACAGTACCGTCAACGGCCTCGCCCTCCAATCCGACGGCAGCATCGTGGTCGGCGGCGCGTTCACCACGTTGAACACCTCGGTCGCGGCCAATTACATCGCCCGCCTCACGCCGACCGGCGCGCCCGACACCGCGTTCACCACCGCGGGCGGCACCGGTTTCAACGCCAACTCCCAGGTGCTCTCCCTCGCGACCCGCCTCAACGACAAGATCGTCGCCGGCGGTTCCTTCACGACCTACAACACCGTCGCCCGCAACCGCGTCGCCGTCCTCAATGCCGACGGCACCCTCGACACCGGCTTCGCCCCCGCGTCCGGCGCGAACGGCCAGATCAACGCCATCGCGCTCCAGTCCGACGACAAGGTTCTCCTCGGCGGCTTCTTCAGCGCCGTCAACGGCACGAACCGCCTCGCGTTTGCGCGCGTCACCGGCGCCGGCGCCACCGACCCCGCGGTCAGCGTCCCCTCCGTCTTCACGCCGAATTCCTCGGTCAGCGTGCTCCGCTATATGCCTGACGGTAACGTGCTGGTCGGCACCACGCGCCTCGACTTCGCCGAGTTTGTCGGCCGCGGCTCCGTCTACGTCCTCGAAGCCGCGCCCGTGCCTGCGATCACCACGCAGCCTGTCGCCCAGACCGGCACCGGCGGCGGCTCCGCCACCTTCTCCGTCACTGCCACCGGCGAAAACCTGCAATACCAGTGGTTGAAAAACGGCGTGCCCCTCGCCACGGGCGGCAATGTCACCGGCGCCACCGCCGCCGCGCTGCAGCTCTCCACCCTCAGCCTCGCCGACGCCGCGAACTACTCCGTCACCCTCTCCAATCTCTACGGTACCGTCACCAGCTCCGCCGTCGCCCTCACCGGCAGCGCCCCGCTCCCCTCCATCACCACGCAACCGCTCGCCGCCTCCGGCCCCGTCGGCGGCAGCACCACGCTCACCGTCACCGCCACCGGCACCGGAGCCCTCGGCTATCAATGGCGCAAATTCGGCGTGCCGATCGCCGGCGCGACCGCCGCCACGCTCACCCTCACCAACCTCGGCCTCGACGCCGCCGGCTACTACGATGTCGCCATCAACGACGGCCTCTCCGTCCGCACCTCCGCCGGTACTCAAGTTTCCGTTACGCCCACCGCCTACGCGGGCGGCCTGCGTCCCCGTGCGTCCTTCGAGCCCCGCGTCGAACTCGTCGGCAGCGTCCTGCGCTTCGCTTCCCACGCCGACGGTCGCTTCTACGCCACCGGTTCCTTCACCCAACTCGATGGCTCGGTCGCCCAGGGCATCGTACGCCTCCTCGCCGACGGCACGCGCGACCCGTCCTGGAATTCCCCGCTCATCACCGGCGCCGTCAATCATCTCGCCCTCCAGGCGAACAACCAGGTCGTCATCGCGGGCAGCTTCGGCTACGTCGGCGGCACCAACCAATTCCGCCTCGCCCGCCTCAACGAGGACGGCACCCTTGACACCGCCTTCGCCGTCAAAGTCGGTTCCGGCGTCTCCGGCGGCGCGGTCAACGCCCTCGCGATCCAGCCCGCCGATCAGAAGATCCTCCTCGCCGGCGCCTTCACCGGCGTCAACGGCTACCCCGCCAACCGCGTCATCCGCCTCCTCCCCGACGGCTCGCCCGACGCCACGTTCGCCCTCGGCACCGGCTTCGACAACTCCGTCAACGCCTTCGTCCTCCAGCCCGACAAGAAAATCGTCGCCGTCGGCAACTTCACCGCCTTCAACGGCAACTCCGCGACCCGCATCGCCCGCCTCACCGAATTCGGCGCCTTCGATTCCACCTTCGTGACCGGCACCGGCTTCGAGTTCGCCCCCGCCGCCCTCGCGCTCCAACCCGCCGACAACAAGCTCGTCGTCGTCGGCAGTTTCGTCACCTACAACGGCGTCACCTCCAACGGCGTCGTCCGCCTCGATTCCCTCGGCGCCCGCGAGTCCGGTTTCCCTGCCGGCGTCGGTTTCGGCAGTCTCAGCAGCACGGTCGGCCCGCTCTCCGTGACGTTCCAGACCGTCGGCGCCACCGGCTACCTTGTCGTCGGTGGAACGTTCACCAGCTACAACGGCGCCACGATCAACCGCCTTGTGCGCATCGCCGCCACCGACGGCGCCGTCGACGCCGCGCTCAACACCACGCTCGGCACCGCGGGCCTCAACAGCACCGTGCGCCACGTCGCGATCCAGGGCACCACCAACCAAATCCTCGTCGGCGGCGCGAGCACCCTCGTCAATACCACCGCCCGCTCCGGCCTCGTCCGCTTCAACGCCGACGGCACGCTCGATCCGCTCAACCGCCAGTTCCTCGAGCCCGGCCAGGTCTTCGCCGTGCAACCCGTCGCCAACGGCAAGTTCGTCGTCGGCGGCTTCTTCACCCACGTCGGCGGCACGCCCGCGGCCTACCTCGTGCGGCTCGATGCGACCGGTGCGCTCGACCCCTCGTTCACGCCTGGCACCGGTCCCAACGGCGTCGTCCGCGCCGTCGTTCAACAGGGCGACGGTCGCCTCGTCATCGGCGGCAATTTCACCTCCTATGCCGGCACCACGACCGGCGTCAATCGCGTCGCCCGCCTCTCCGCCGACGGCGTGCTCGATACCGCTTTCGTCACGGCCTTCGGCTCCGGCTTTGGCGGCCAGGTGAACGCCCTGGCCCTTCTCCCCGACGGTCGCATCGCCGCCGGCGGTTCCTTCACGTCGCTCAACGCCGTCACCACCAATCGCGTCGCCCGCCTCTTGACCACCGGCGCGCCCGATACCGCGTTCACCACCGCCAACGGCACCGGCCTCAACGGCACGGTCAATTCCCTCGTCGCCCACGCCGACGGTCGCCTTTCCGCCGGCGGTAGCTTCACCACGCTCAACGGCGTGGCCAGCTCCGGGGTCGCTCGCCTCCTCCCCGCCGGGGGCAGCGACACTTCCTTCGTCGTCGGCACCGGCTTCGCGCTCGGCTCCACGCAGACCACCTCGTTCACCGTCACGTCCCTCGCGCTTCAGCCCGATGACCGCATGATCGCCGGCGGCTTCTTCGGCCTCTACAACGGCGCCACCGCTCCCGGTCTCGCCCGCCTCACCGCCACCGGCGCCCTCGACGCCACCTTCGCCCCCGGCTCCGGCACCACCTCCACGGTTCAGGCGCTCACGTTGCAGCCTGACGGCCGCGTCATTCTCGCCGGCAATTTCTCCACCTTCAACGGCCAGCGTCGCGGCGGTCTCGTCCGCCTCTCCGCCACCGGCGCGCTCGATCTCAGTTTCGGCGCTCCGTTCCCCGCCGGCACGCCCAGTTCCACGATTAACGTCGTCACGCCCCTCGCCGATGGCGCCTTCCTTGTCGGCAGCACGACCCGTCAGGACTTCATCGATCGGATCGTCAGCGGCCTGATGCTCCTCGA
The DNA here is from genome assembly GCA_903948415.1 of uncultured Opitutia bacterium. Taxonomy (GTDB): domain Bacteria; phylum Verrucomicrobiota; class Verrucomicrobiia; order Opitutales; family Opitutaceae; genus GAS368. Next base: position 4,022 of record CAJAYO010000124.1, read on the forward strand.
AGCCTCCCCGTCGCCCACGCTGCTCACCTTGCCTTTCGGCGGCGCCGTCGCCGCGGGTAGCGCCAACACCGTTCTCAGCGTCTCCGTCGCCGCGTCCCAGCCGGTCACCTACCAGTGGAAACGCAACAACGTCGTCGTCACCGACGACACGCTCGCGCGCCTTGGCGCCACGACCAACACGCTTTCGTTTCTCAATTTCCAGGCCGCCGATGCCGGTACTTACACCGTCACTACCACCGATGCCCTCGGCGCCTCCGTCACGGCTCCCCCCGTCGTCTTTTCGGTCATCGAATCCGCCCCCCTCCTCGGCAACATCGCCGGGGCCTTCGGCGCCGTCTCCCAAGCCGGCACGGCCACCTACCTCTCCGTGCCCTTTACCGGCACGACGCCCACGTCCGTCACCTGGGCCAAAGACGGCGCCCCCGTCTCCGGCGGCTATTACAATGCCGGTCAGCTTTATCTGCCTCTCGCTCCCGCGCGCATCGCGGATGCCGGCGCCTACCAGGTGACCGTCACCAACGCCCTCGGCACCGCCACCTCCTTGCCCACCCGCCACTGGGTCACGGAGGAATCCGGCTGGACCCCGCACAACCCCCGCCCGAGCCCGCAGGGCCTCCAGAGCATCTACGTCGCGAACCACCAGTTCTTCGCCGGTGGCATCCGCGGCGCCCGGTTTTCCTCGGCCGACGGCCTCACGTGGAATCAGCTCCCGTCGCTCTCTCAGAACAACGTTCTCGGTTACCTCGAGGGCAACGGGCGCAAGCTCCTCATCGGCTCCCTCGGCTTCGTCGCGAGCACCACCGACGGCGACACCTGGAAAACCGGCACCCTCCCGACCTTGCAGCCCGTGCAGGGCCGTGCTTTCGGGGCCAACCTCTTCGTCGTCTCCACGACGTTCTCCGGATCGCCGACCAGTGCCGCCAAGATTTTCACGTCACCCGACGGCGAGGTCTGGACGGAGCGCTACTCCACCCAGGCCTCTTCGCTCAACTCCCTCGCCTACGGCAACGGCGCTTTCGTGATTTTCACGGGCAGCAGTAGTGTCCGCAGCACGGACGGCCTCACCTGGACCACCCACGACGCCCCGGCCACCGGCAGTTTTATCGAATTTGCCAACGGCCAGTTCCTCATCGCGTCCGCCTCCTCCGGCGACCTCCACGCCTCCCCCGATGGCCTCACCTGGACCACGCGGTCCTACGGCTCCACCGGCGCGCGCGACATCACCTACGCCAACAACCAATACCTCCTGACCGGTGACAACGGTCTCCTCCTGACCTCGCCCGACGCCACGACGTGGACGCGCCGCGCCACCCCCACCAACAACGCCCTCCGTTCCGCCGCCTACAACGCCGGCACCTGGGTCGTCCTCGGTAATGCCGATTACCCCGCCACCATCCTCACCTCCACGGATAACGGCGTCACGTGGACCAACCGCACCACCAGCCTCACTTACAATACACTTCACCAACTGGCCACCGACGGCACCTCCAGCCTCATTGCCGTCGGCCCCGACGGCACCATAGCCCGCTCCACCAACGGCACCACGTGGAGCCTCGCCGCATCCGGCGTCACCGACGAACTCGAAGGCGCCACCTACGGCGCCGGTCGCTTCATCGTCACCGGGGCCAATGGCCGCATCCTCACCTCCACCGATGCCGGGGTCACTTGGACCAATGTCACCTCCGGCACCACCGCCTACCTCGACGGCGCCACCTTCCTCAACGGCCGCTTCTACGCCAGTGGCGATCTGGGCCTTCTGCTCACCTCGACCAACGGCACCACGTGGACCTCCTCCACCGTTGCCGACGGTCAGAAACTTCGCGGACTGGCCTACGGCTCCGGCCGCTACGTCGCCGTCGCCGCGGGCGGTCGCATCCTCACTTCGACCGACGGCACCACGTGGACGCCCGCCACCTCCGGCACCACGGCCGATCTCAACGGCGTCGCCTTCGGTAACGGCACGTTCCTCGTCACCTCCGCCACGGCGGTCTTCACCTCGCCCGACGGCCTCGCCTGGACGTCCGCCCCCGCCCCCGAGATTCCGAATTGGGACAGCGGCACCCGCTTCCTCAACGGCCGCTTTTACGCGGGCCTCGGCTCGAACAGCTTCATCTCCACGGCCGACGGCCTCACGTGGACCGGCCAGCACCTCGGCACCAACTACTCCGATATCAACGGCGTGGAAACCTTCAACGGCCGCGCCTACGTCACCGGTAACGCCGGCATGATCTACTCCGCCGCCCTCGCTCCCTCCCTCCTCCAACAACCCGCCCACCAAGTCTTCGTCGCCGGCGCGCCGCTCACGCTCCGCGTGATCGCTGCCGGCAATGCGCTCCCGACCACCTACCAGTGGCGCAAGGGTGGGGGAGTGATCCCCGCTGCGACGTCGGCGACGTTCACCCTTCCCGCCGCTGCCGCGGCTGATGTCGGTAGCTACGACGTCGTGGTCACGACCTCCGCCGGTTCCCTCACCAGCGCCCCGGCCGCCCTCTCGCTCGCCGTCGCTCCCGCCATCGTCAGCCCCCCCACCGCCGCCGTCGTCCGCAGCGGCGGCACGCTCACCCTGCAGGTCACCGTGTCCGGCAGCGCGCCGTTCTCCTACCAATGGCGCAAGGGCACCACCCCCCTCGACGGCGCCACTTCGCCTTCCTACGCGAAGCCCGCTTTCGCCGCCGCAGATGCCGGCAGCTACGACGTGATCGTCACCAACCTCGCCGGCGCCGTCACCAGCGCCGCCGCCGCCGTCACTCTGGCCCCGGCCCTCGGCACCCTCGCGTCCGATCCCGCGTTTGCCCGCCCCGATTTCAAGAGCGATGTGCCCGCCGGCCGCGCGACCGTCGACGCGCTCGGCCGCGTCTACGCCACTTGGTCCAACGGCAACGTTGTCTCCGGGGTCGGCAACCAGCAGCGCGGCGCCGTCATCCGCTTCAATGCGGACGGCACACTCGACACCTCCTTCAATATCGGTGCCGCGCTCGTCGACGCTTGGCCCATCGTCCTCCAGGCCGACGGCCGCATTCTCGTCGGCGGCGTCGCCAGCCACGAATCGAGTGAAACCGGCTTCGACCTCCCGCGTGTCTTCCGCTTCAACGCCGACGGTACCCGCGACTTCACGTATCAGACGCCGCACTTCGCCGCCGATCCGCGCTTCATGACGATGCAGCCCGACGGCAAACTCCTCGTCGTCCCCTCGTCCAACCTGACGGCCAATGGCGGCATCCCCGTCATGGCCCGGCTCAACGCCGACGGCTCGCTCGACGCCACCTTCACGCAGCCGACGCTCAGCGCCAGCGGCTCGATCTTCCTGCCTCCCGTCGTCGACGCTTCCGGCCACATTTATGTCGGGGGCGTCTTCACCACGATTAACGGCGTGGCCCGCCCCGCCATTGCCCGGCTTCTCGCCAACGGCACGGTTGATCCCACGTGGGTGCCCTCCGGCTTCACGGTCAGCAGCACCGCGCAAATCCGGGGGCTCGCCCTCCAGACCCAGGGCCCCAATGCCGGCAAACTCCTGGTCGCCGGCGGGACGTTCACGGTCGCCGGTTCGGCCTCGCCGACCTCGAATCGGCCCGTCGTCCGTCTCCTCCCGACCGGTGCACTCGACCCGACCTTTACCTTGGTTACCCAGGCCGACGCCGGCATGAGCCCGCGCCCGCGCCTGATCAATATCCTCGCGGACGACCGCTTCTACGTCGTCGGCGCCACCGTCGCGCGCTTCCTCGCCGATGGCGCGATCGATCCGACTTACACCAAGCCCGCTTTCTCCACCGAGTTCTTCTGGATGGACGCGATGGCCGATGGTCGCGTCGTCGTTTGCCCCGAACTCGGTGCCACGATCAACGGTAACGCCGCGCCGACTTTGGTGCGCCTCACGGCCACCGGCACGGTCGATGCCAGCTTTGCCCCCGGCCGCCTCAACCGCGAAGTCTATCCCGGCCGTTTCGCCGTGTTGCCCGACAGCAAGCTTCTCACGTGGGGCCAGTTCGAGCGGGCCAACGCCACCGCCGTCCCCGGCATCGCGCGCTTCAACGTAAACGGCACGCTCGACGCCGGCTTCGCCGTCACCGGCGTCCCCAATCTGCGCTACGTCGCCTTTGCCGAAGTCGGCGCCGACGCCCGCATCCTCGCCGGCACCCGCGCCGGCACGAATCTCTCTGCGCTCACCAGCGGCGTCGTCCGCCTGCAGCCCGATGGCGCCCTCGATCCGTCGTTCACCCTCGATGCGTCGCTCGCCGGCAGCACCAACGGCCTGGAGTTCCGCCTCCTCCCGGATAACCAGGTCTCCGTCTGGTCGCTCTCCGCCCAGGGCCTGATTTCCGACAGTAATCTGCTCCGGCGTCTGAGCACCACTGGCGCCGTGGATGCCACGTTTAATCCGACCGGCTTCGGCTCGTTCGGCTCCGTGTATCGCGGCACCAACGGCGCGATCACGTCGGTCACCGTCGGTGCCTTCCGCGTCCTCGCTCACGATTCGGCCGGTCGCCTCATCGCTCGGGCCACCACTGGCACCTATCCTGCCGGAGCGTCTTCGCTGGACTACACCCTGCTGCGGATCAACGCCAACGGTTCTCTGGATACCACGTTTAATGCGCCGACGCTCTCCTGGCCGACATCGGTATCGTTCCCCACGGTCACCGATGCGCAGACCAACGGCGGCGCCGTTGGGCAGATCGCGGCCACGGTCGTTTACGGCTACCCATTCAGCGGGGTGACTCCTGTTTCCGGCGGAAAGCTCCTCGTCTATGGTCTCTTCACCGAACTCGGCGGCCAGCCTGCGCCCGGCATCGCCCGCCTCACCGCCGCCGGCGCTCTGGACACCACGTTCAGCGTCGGCCCCGGCGCGCAGCTGCGCTACCAGCCCGGCCGTTTGGCCCAAGTTGAGGGCGTGACCGTCGCCGCCGACGGCAAGATTTGGGTCACCGGCGCGTTCGATACCTTCGGCGGTGTTCAGGCCCCCGGTATCGTGCGTCTCAACGCCGACGGTACCGTCGACCCCGCGTTCGCCACCGATATTTTCTATCGCACCTATCTCGGCGGCCTGAGCCAGGTCGGCTTCGCCCCCAACGGCACCGTCTA
>CAJAYO010000125.1 GCA_903948415.1 uncultured Opitutia bacterium
CGGGACGGCGAGGTGCGGCGGGTGGAGGCGGACGTGCTGGTGCCCGGCGATGTCGTGTTGCTCGAGCCGGGTGACCGGATCGGGGCCGACCTGCGGCTGGTCCGCGTGTGGGGATTGGGGGTGGATGAGTCGGCGCTCACGGGGGAATCGGTGCCGGTGGCGAAACACGCCGAACCGCTCGGGCGCGACACGCTGTTGGCCGACCGGAAAAATCTGGCGTTTGCCGGCAGCCTGGTGACGAGCGGCCAGGGCGAGGGGGTGGTCTGGGGGACGGGGGACCGGACGGAAACGGGCCGCATTGCGTCGCTGATCGCGGAAGCGACCGAGATCGCGACGCCGCTGACCCGCAGACTCGCGCGCTTCGGCCGGTGGCTGCTCTGGGGCATTCTTGCGCTGGGGGCCGCGACGTTTGCGCTCGGGGTGACGCGCGGCGAGCCGGCGGGGCAGATGTTCATGGCCGCGGTCGCGCTGTGCGTCGGCGCCATCCCGGAAGGACTGCCCGCGGCGGTGACCATTGTGTTGGCGATCGGAGTGGCGCGCATGGCGCGGCGAAACGCGATCATCCGGCAGTTGCCCGCGGTCGAAACGCTCGGCAGCACGACGGTCATCTGCACGGACAAGACGGGCACGTTGACGCAAAACGAAATGACGGTCCGGGAGATTTACGCGGGGGGAAAGACCTACGAGGTGGCGGGGCCGGGAGGCGGGGGCGGCGGCGGCGAGATCTTGCTCGGCGGCTTGAGGATCGAAGCGGCGGACCACGCGGCGCTGACCGAATGCCTGCGCGCCGGGGTGTTGTGCAACGATGCCGCGCCCCAGCCCGGCGTGGGCGGGGCCGGCCGGAAGGGCGATCCGACGGAGATTGCGCTGTTGGTCGCGGGCGAAAGAGGCGGACTGGGCCCCGCGGACACGCAGCGCGCGTCACCGCGCATCGACGCCATTCCGTTCGAGTCGGCGCACATGTTTCGCGCAACGCTCCACGAGGCCCGGGCGGACCGGGTGATTTACAAAGTCGGCGCTGCGGAACGCGTGATGGAACGGTGCACGGACACGTTGAACGGGGCGGGGGAGCGGGTGCCGCTCGACCACGCGGAGGTGCGGGGCGTGGTTGCGGCGATGGCCGGGCGCGGCTTGCGGGTGCTGGCCCTGGCCCGCCGTCGGGTCCCGTCCGGTCACGCGCGGCTGGAGCACGGGCACGTCGACGGGGGGCTGACGCTGCTGGGGCTGCAGGGCATGATCGATCCGCCGCGGGCGGAGGCGGCGGCGGCCGTGCGCCACTGTCAGGAGGCCGGCATTGCGGTGAAGATGATCACGGGCGACCACCTGATCACGGCGCGGGCCATTGCCGAACAGGTGGGGCTCAAAGGGCCCCGGCCGGCCGACCCGCTTCTGGCCCTGTCGGGTCGCGAGCTGGAAAAAATTTCGCCGGACGATCTGCCGGCGATCGCGGAGCGCACGACGGTGTTTGCGCGGGTCACGCCGGAGCAGAAGATCCGGCTGGTGGAGGCGCTCCAGTCGCGCGGTC
>CAJAYO010000126.1 GCA_903948415.1 uncultured Opitutia bacterium
GTCCTTGTGGAATCTGGCCGGCACGGCGGGCTTTAACGCCAGGGTCACGATCACGGCCGGTGGTACGGTCATCGCGACCGCCACCGCCGACGCCCGCGGCGCCTGGGCGGCCCGGCCCACCGTGACGATCCCGACGACGACGACGTCCGTCGTGGTGACCTCGACGCAGGGCGGCACCGCCACCCGCGCGATCAACCGAAGGTAAACCGACGATCCCGGGACGGGGCGACGTGAGCCCCCCCCCTAAATTGCCCAGCCACGCCGGAGGCCACCGCCTCCGGCGTTTTTTTTGCGCCCGGGATCGGGGACGAGGGCAATCCGTGGACGGGTGCCGCCTGCGGTGTAAATAATTTCGGATACGCCCCGGTGGGCCGCCGGCGCCGGCGCCGACGTCGCGGCCGGCCCGGCCGCCGGATTGCGGCCCGGCCACGGCTGGATTCGCCGCGGGCGCCGGGGCAGGGGAGGGCCGGCGGCGAACTACGTAGGCCCGCCGCCGGCACCGCGCTACGTAGCCCCGCCGCTTGCGACAAAAAGTCGTCAACGCTGCGCACTCGAAAAACCGAGTTAACAATTTATTGATTACGTAGGCAATCGGGGTCGCGTCCAGTCAGTCGCCAGTCGGACGCCGGTCCCGGGGCCTAACCAAAATTTACCAACGTCCACTTCCTTCCATTTCTTACGATGAAAACCACCCAACAGTCCCGTCCAGACATCACCCGCCGCTCGTTCCTGCAGCGCGGTGGTATTGCTACCGCCCTCGCGGCCGGTATCGGCCCCTACCTGCGTTTGACCCCCAGCGCGTTCGCCAATGCCGGTCCGGCCACGCCGTTCCGGTTCACCCCGTTTACCCGGCCCTTGCCGATTCCCGGTCGCCTGGCGCCCGCGGTCCTCAATCCCGCCCCCGGCTCGGCCGAAGCAGCGGTCGGCTCGCCCGGCGTGTACCACGGCATCGCGCCCGAGTACAATCCGTCCCACGCTTTCAACAAAGCCAGCTGGGTGTTGAATGATCCCGAGACCGGCCGACCCTTCGTCGAAAAACGCCATACCCTCAACTTCCGTCGCGGCACCGCGCAAATTCTCCCGAACGTCAACACGCCCATCTTCGGCTACAACGGCGTCACCCCCGGGCCGACCATCCGCGCCCGGCTGGGCGAGCCGATGGTGATCCGGACGAAGAATGAACTCGCGGATACGGAAACGTCGTTGCACTTGCACGGCGGGCACACGCCGTCGCACGCCGACGGCCATCCCTGCTTTTACGTGTTCCCGAACCAGAAGCGCGACTATTTCTACCCGCACGTCTCGCCCAAGGTGAACGGCGTCCAGGACGTGACCGAGGCCCCGAGCACGATGTGGTATCACGATCACGGCAACGATGTGACGGCCTACAACGTCACGCACGGGATGGCCGGCTTCTGCCTGCTGACCGACACCCTCGAGGAAAATCTCATCAAGAATCGCTACCTGCCCGATGTCGATCTGCGGGACAGCGCTGGCAAGCTCATGCTCACGCCGGACGGGGCCACCCAGCAGGGCCCGTATGATATCCCGCTCGCTTTCACCGACCAGCGGCTCAACGCCGACGGGTCGATCCATTGGGACCCGATGGACCA
>CAJAYO010000127.1 GCA_903948415.1 uncultured Opitutia bacterium
AGTGGTTCCACGCGGGCGCGGGCCGGCCGAGGGACCGATAGTCCTCGGGCTCGCCGAATTTCTCCGTCCATCGGCGGCCGTCGGGCGCGATGGAAAGACGCACGCCCCGGGCGGCGAGGGTGCCGCGCCCGCGCTCTTCGTGGATGTTCCCGAGGTAACGGTTCCCGAGATCGATGTCCGCCTGATAGCCTTTCGCGAGGCCGTCGGGCAGACGCTCGCAGCGAAACAGAAGGCCCGAATTCGCGTCCGGCGGTCCGCTCAGCCGAAATTCCGCCGTCAATTCGAAGTCGGCGACTTCACCCTGCCAGTAGAGAAACTCGTTCGTGGCGAGCGTCGCGCCGGCGCCGATCTCCCCAGTGATCGCCCCGTCCTCGACGCGCCACAGGGACGCGTTACCCTCCCACCCAGCGAGCGTTTTTCCGTCGAAGAGCGCGCGAGCGCCCGGTTCCGCCGCGATGGCCGCGGCTGCGAAAACCGCGGCAGCGAGACTGCAGGTGCGGGCGAGGGATAACAAGAAAGGGGAGCGCATGGGGCGGAAGCGAACCGGGATGGTTCGAGGGTTGCCCACAGAACACCAGCGGAGCCGCACGCCAATCACGAAAACGCCCCGCGCCCCGCGCCGGCCCAGCCCCGCCCCGCCTGCGCATCAACCCAACCGTCCCGCCCGGTTCGCGCCGTGCAGTGGACCACGCTTCGCGCCGGCGAAGTCCCGCCCGACGTGCAACAGCGTTTCCTCAAACTCTGGTCGCACCGCACGGGCGGGCTCAAGCACGAGTCCACCGCGGCACGGGTCTCCCACCCGTGAGTTCCACCGTGGCACGGGTCTCCCGCCCCGAGAGTTCCGCGAGCGCGTCCGCCCCGGACGATACGGACACGGCTCAGGAGATCCGTGCCACGCCGGAGGCGCGCCGCCGCCGCGCGACTGGCTCCGCCTATCCAGCGAGCTCGGCCCCATGGCCCTCCGCTCCGGCCAGCTGCGACGGCTGGCCGGTCAGGCGGAACTCGCGCGGCGTGGTTTTTCACCGGCGCGCGAGCTGGTGGGGCAAACCCTCACCCCGAACCCGAACAATCGGAATCGGCTTTCGCTGAAGGCCCAGGCGCGGCATGCGGTTCCGGGAACGAAAAATCGCTCGGCCCAGAAAACTTTTCCCACCCAACCTCCGAACCTTTTTCCGGCAAAGTTCGCGGCGTCGCCCCGCGCCCGCTTCCCCACTCGGTCAAAATCCGCCCCCCCGACCCACGGAACAGCCACGCGCCCCGGCGAACCGCGCCTGCCGCCGGATCACGCACGAGCTCGCAAGTCCGGGAGTTCCCCCCGCTCCCTCCCGGACCGCTCCCAACCGGACCGCTTCCTCCCCGCGGCAGCCACGGCCCGGTGATCGATTCTCTCCTCGCCTTCACTCGGGGGAACCCACGGGGAACCTCAAAAACCCGGAACCCCAAAAACCACCGTTGCCTTGCTCCGCTTCACTCGTCTTGTCTTGCCCACGATGCGTTCCCACCCCGCTCCCACCCGGTTCTCTACGGCTGTCTGCCTCGCGCTCTTCGCTCTCACGGGCCTTGCGCTGACCGCCCAACCGGTCCCCACCAACCCCGCCGCCGACGCCCCCAAGGCCCCCGCGCCCGCGACCAAGAAACAGGCTCCCCAAGTCCCGATCGACCCGCCCGCACCCTACATCCCGTTGGATATGTTGGCGGTGCCCGAGGGCCTCGAAGTCACCCTTTGGTCGAAGACCCCGGATTTCCGCAACCCGTCCAACATGGACATCGACTCGGCCGGCCGCATCTGGGTCACCGAGGCCTACAACTACCGCCGCCACAAAGGCAAGGACCCCGCCGGCGACCGCGTCATGGTCCTCGAAGACTCCAACGGCGACGGCGTGGCCGACAAGAGCCACGTCTTCGTGCAGGAGGAGGCCCTCCTCGCCCCACTCGGCATCGCCGTCATCGACAACAAAATCTACGTCTCCTGCGCGCCCGAAATCATCGTCTACACCGACGTTGACCGAAATCTGAAATTCGACCCCGCCATCGACAAACGCGAGGTCCTCCTCACCGGCTTCGACGGCCGCAATCACGACCACTCGCTCCACTCCGTCACCTTCGGTCCGGACGGCAAACTCTACTTCAACCACGGCAACGCCGGCGCCCTCTTCACCGACAAATCCGGCCGCACCTTCCGCGACGGCAGCCACTACGATCCCGCCAAGAGCGGCGGCGGCATCCCCACCAGCGAGCGCCGTCCCCCCGACTACGCCGGCGACAAAAGCGACGACGGCCACGTCTACGTCGGCGGCACCGCCTTCCGCATGAATCCCGACGGCACGCAGGTCGAGCCCATCGGTTTCAATTTCCGCAACAGCTACGAGCAGACCGTCACCTCCTTCGGCGACGTCTTCCATAACGACAACGACGATCCGCCCGCCGCCCGCACGTCCTATCTTCAAGAATACGGCAACCTCGGCTTCAACTCCCGCGACGGCAAACGCAGCTGGGGCGCCGACCGCCGCCCCGGCCAGACCACGCAGATCGCCGAGTGGCGCCAGGAAGATCCCGGCATCGTCCCCGCCGGCGACGTCTACGGCAACGGCGCCCCCACCGGCATCGTGTTCTACGAGGGCGATGCCTTCGGCGACCAGTGGCGCGGCCTCCTCCTCAGCTGCGAGACCTCGCGCAACGTCGTCTTCGGCTACCTCCCGCAAGCCGACGGCGCCGGCTACAAGCTCGACCGGATGCAGTTTCTGACGACCAATAAAACCCAGGACCTCGCCGGCATCGACGGCATGGCGGGCAAACTCCGCGGCGGCGATTTGAAGACGTGGTTCCGTCCCTCCGATGTCGCGGTCGGTCCCGATGGCGCGATCTACGTCGCCGATTGGTTTGATCCCCGCACCGGCGGCCACGCCGCCCTCGACAGCAGCTTCGCCGGCGCGATCTACCGCATCACCCCCAAGGGCAAAAAACTCACGACGCCGAAGCTCGACCTGAGCACCACCGCCGGCCAGATCGCCGCCCTCAAGAGCCCCGCCGTCAACGTTCGCGCCCTCGGCTTCATGAAGCTCCGAGACGCGGGCACTGCCTCCATCGCCCCGGTCTCCGCCCTCCTCAACGATAGCAACCCCTACATCCGCGGTCGCGCCGTGTTCCTCCTCGCCCACCTCGGCGCCCCCGGACTCGCGAAAACCGAAGAGCAGTTGACGCACGCGAATCCGCTCCTGCGCATCGCCGCCTTCCGCGCCCTCCGTCGCGCCAACCACCGCGTCCTCGAACACGCCAAGGCCCTCGCCAACGACCCCTCGCCCGCCGTGCGCCGCGATGTCGCCATCGCCCTGCGCGACCTCCCGCTCGACGCGACCCGCGACCTCCTCCTCACCCTCGCCAAGGGCTACGACGGCAAAGACCGCGCCTACCTCGAAGCCTGGGGCACCGGTTGCAAGGGCAAGGAAGCCCAGATCTATGCCGCCCTCGCCGCGCAGGCCCCCGGCAACGACGCCGCGAAGTGGCCCGCCAGCTACGCCAACTTGATCTGGCGCCTCACTCCCGTCGGCGCCGAAAGCGCCTTCGCCGCCCGCGCCAACGCCGCCGCGCTCCCGGAAAAAGACCGCCTCGCCGCCGTCACCGCCCTCGGCTTCATCCCGACCAAAGCCTCCGCCGCCGCCCTCCTCGACATCGCGCAAAAAGCCTCCGGCCTCACCAAAGCCCATGCCTTCTGGTGGCTGATGAATTACAAAAACTCCCGCTGGCCCGACGCCGGCATCGATGCCGCGCTCAAGGACCGCGGCCTCTTCGATCCTGCGACCGTGAGCATCAGCCCGAGCCTCGTGCCCGAGCCGCCCGTGGAGTCGAAATTCCCCGCCGTCGCCGAGATCGCCAAACTCAAAGGCGACGCCACCAAGGGCGCGAACTCCGTCCAGTCCTGCCTCCTCTGCCACAACCTCAACGGCCAAGGTCAGGACTACGGCCCCGCCTTGGGCGGTTTTGCCAAAGCCCAAACCCTCGAAGTCGTGATCAACGCCATCGTGAATCCCTCCGCCGAAATCTCGCACGGCTTCGACGGCACGCAGGTTAACCTCCGCGACGGCGGCCAGATCCACGGCATCGTGCTGAGCGCCGGCGATCCGCTGATCGTCCAATCCACCGGCGGCCTGACGCAGATGGTACCCGCCGCCAAAATCCGCAACCGCCAGCCCCTCGGCCGCTCGCTGATGCTGAGCGCCGAGCAACTCGGCCTCTCCCCGCAGGACGTCGCCGACATCGCCGCCTACCTCAAGACGCAGTGACCCGGTGGAGCGCGTTGACCCAACGCGCTTCTCGCATCTCTCGGGGCGGACCGCACGGTCCGCCCCTTTTTTTGCGTGGCACTCTGCCCTCGTCGCGCCCGTGCTTCCGTGGTTTTGGTTTGCCCACCCGATGCGCCTCTCCGTCCGCACCGCCGCCGTGCTCCTCGTCCTCGCCGCGCTCGCCGCCTACGCGAACAGCTTCGGCGGCACGTGGATTTTCGACGACCTCGCCTCGGTCCTGAACAACCCGAGTCTGCGCGACTGGCGCACCGCGTTCTCCCCGCCCGCCGGCGGCCTCACCGTCAGCGGCCGTCCCCTCCTCAACGCCTCGTTCGCCACGAGCTACGCGCTGAGCGGCCCCGCCCCGTGGGGCCACCACGCGCTCAACCTGCTCATCCACACCCTCGCCGGCCTGACGCTGTTCGGCCTCGTGCGCCGCACCCTCGTCCTCCCGTCGCTCGCTTCGCGCTGGGGTCCGTCCGCCCTGCCGCTCGCTTTTTTCGCCGCGCTCCTGTGGACCGTGCATCCCCTGCAGACCGAGTCCGTCACCTACCTCGTCCAACGCGCCGAGTCGCTGATGGGCCTCTGGTTTCTGCTCACGCTCTACGCCGCCGTGCGGAGCCTCACCTCGCCCCGCCCGCTCGCCTGGCAAGCCGCGGCCGTCGTCGCCTGTCTCCTCGGGGTCGCCACTAAAGAGGTCATCGTCGTCGCCCCCGTGCTCGCGTTGCTGCATGACCGCACCTTTGCCGCGGGTTCCTTCCGCGCCGCCTGGCAACGCCGCCGCGCGCTCTACGTCGGTCTCTTCGCGACGTGGCTCCCGCTCGCCGCCCTCGTGCTCAGCACCGGGGGCAATCGCAGCGGCACCACCGGCTTCGATGTCGGCATCGCCCCCGTCGCTTACTGGCTCACGCAATTCGAAGCCGTCACGCGCTACCTCGCCCTCAGTGTCTGGCCCCACCCGCTCGTCTTCGAATACGGCCTTTCGTGGACCGGCGATTTCGCCACCGTCGCACCCTTCGCCCTCGTCGTGCTCCCGCTCCTCGCGGCCACGCTCTGGGCCCTCTGGCAGCGGCCGGCCCTCGGGTTTTTCGGCGCGTGGTTCTTCGCCCTGCTCGCCCCGACCTCGCTGACCCCCAGCACCGTGCAGACGATCGTGGAACACCGCATGTATCTCCCGCTCGCCGCCGTCGTCACCCTCGCCGTGCTCGGCGCCCACGCGTGGCTCGGTCGGCGCGCTGGATGGATCGGCCTCGCCGTCGCGCTCGCCTTCGCCGCGCTCACCGCCCGCCGCAACCGCACCTACCACAGCGAACGCACCCTCTGGGCCGACACCGTCGCCCACCGCCCCGCCAACGCCGCCGCGCACAACGGCCTCGCCGTCGCCCAACTCGCCGCCGGCGACACTCCCGCCGCGCTCGGCCACTTCGCGGAGGCCGTGCGCCTCGCTCCCGCCCGCGCCGACTATCAGGCCAACTACGCCGGCGCCCTCGCCCGCTCCGGCCGCACCGCCGACGCCATCGCCGGCTACGAGGCCGCCCTCCGCCTCGCCCCCCGCTCCGCCGACGCCCACGCCAACCTCACGCTGGTCCTCAGCGAAGCCGATCGTCCCGCCGACGCCCTCGCTCACGGTGAAACCGCCGTTCAGCTCGCGCCGGGCTCCGCCACCGCCCACCTCCATCTCGGGATCGCCCTCCTCCGCGCCGGCCGGGCCGCCGAGGCCGCCACGTCGCTCGACACCGCCCTGCGCCTCGATCCCGCCAGCCCCGAGGCCCACAACACCCTCGGCGTCGCTCTCATCACCCTCGGCCGCACCGCCGAGGCCGCCCCCCGTTTCGAAGCCGCCCTCCGCCTCCGCCCCGACTACCCCCAAGCCGCGGACAACCTGCGGCGCCTCCGCGCCCTCCCGGCCACGTCCGCCCGATAGCCCCTTCCGATTCTCGGCGTCAGCGTTGCCCACCCGCGCACCCGCCCGGGCCAATCTCCGCCACGGAATCGCCGACCGCCCGGTCCGCGGAACCGCTCGGCGCCGCGCCACTCGTTCGCCTCTTTCTCGCCCTCCCACCCGACATCTCCCGCATTTTCCACGTCGTCGCTCCGGCCAGTCACGGTGATCGGCGTCGACCTCTTCGGCCCGCTCTCCGGCCTCGTCGCGTCGCTCTCCCTCGGCGAGTCCGCCGACAAAAGCGAACAAGAGAAAACCGAAATCCTCACCGAACTCCGCGCCTTCCGCGCCGAAGTCGCCGAACTCCGACGTGGCGTGGGCTTTCCCGCCCGTGGCTCCGATCGGGCGGAAAATCGCCCGCCCGCCCCGCTCTCGCCACACCCGGTTGCCAGCCGCACCTGCTCCTTCCCCCCCCTTTTTCGGAATCTTTCTCTTTCCGCCTTCTCTTCATCTTTCGCCGCCTCTCTCCTTCTCCGCGCCGCTCACTCTCATGCCTGAAACCCGCTGCCCTTGGCCCACCAAACCCCTCGACCTCGCCTACCACGACACCGAGTGGGGCGTGCCGCACCATGACGACCGCGCCCTCTTCGAACTGATCACCCTCGAAGGCGCCCAGGCCGGACTGAGCTGGTCCACCATTCTCGCCAAACGCGAAAACTACCGCCGCGCTTTCGACGATTTCGACGTCGCCAAAATCGCCCGCTACGACGCGAAAAAAGTGGCCGCCCTCCTCGCGGACGCCGGCATCGTCCGCCACCGCCTGAAAATCGCCGCGACGATCGGCAACGCGCAGGCCTTCCTTGCCGTGCAAAAAGAGTTCGGCTCCTTCGACCGCTACCTCTGGGGCTTCGTCCCGGACCGCCGCCCCCGCGTGAACCGCCGCCGCACCTCCGCCGACGTCCCCACGCGCACCGCCGAGAGTGACGCCCTTTCCAAAGACCTCGCGCAACGCGGCTTCAAATTCGTCGGCACGACGATCATCTACGCGTTCATGCAAGCCACGGGGATGGTCAACGACCACCTCGTCACCTGCACCTGCCACGCCCGCTGCGCGAAATTGAAGTAGCTGCTCGGCGTGCCATGGGCTTTCCCGCCCCTGTCCGAAAACCGGCCATCCGCCACCGGCCCAACTGCGCGCGGAATCGTCAATAGACTTGAGCGCCGCCGCCGCGCCTGCCGCACTCTCGCCCACCCCATGACTCAGCCCCCGCCTGCCGCGCCCCGCGAAGCCACCCGCCTGAGCGAACTCACGCCCCAGCAAAAGAAATCCGGCCTCGCCGCCTGGCTCGGCTGGACCTTCGACGGCCTCGAGCTCCACCTCTACACCCTCGTCGCCGGCCCGCTCGTGATGCAGCTCCTGCACACGACCGACTCCGCCAACCCCGCGATCAACGAGAAAAAAGCCTACATCCAGGCCGCGTTTCTCATCGGCTGGGCCCTCGGCGGCGCGTTCTTCGGCCGCCTCGGCGATCTCCTCGGCCGCAGCCGCGCGCTCACCCTCACCATTCTGACCTACGCCATCTGCACGGGTCTCTGCTCCTTTGCCCAAACCTGGGAGCAGCTCATGATTTTCCGCTTCATCGCCGCCCTCGGCATCGGCGGCGAGTGGGCCGTCGGCGCCTCGCTCCTCGTGGAAACCTGGCCGAAAGCCTGGCGCCCCTGGATGGCCGCCGTGCTCCAGACCGGCGTCAACATCGGGGTGCTCTTCGGCGCGATTTTCGTCGGGCTCCTCGTGACCTACATGCCGCCCGGCTCCGAACGCTGGGTGTTTCTCATCGGCGTACTGCCCGCGCTCCTCGTCTTCTGGATCCGCAAACACGTCCCCGAGCCCGACACGTGGCAAAAGGCCGAACACTCCGTCCAGAAAAAACCCGGCGCCATCGCCCTCTTCCAGGGCACGGTGCTCTCAACGACCCTCCGCACCACCTTGGTCTGTGCGCTCGGCCTCTCCGCCTGGTGGTTGTTTCTCTTCTGGCAGACGCAGCATCTCCGCAAGCTTCTCGGCGATGCGAACACGCCCGCGGCCGACGTGACGGGCCTCGTCTCCGCCGCCTTCTTCGCCTTCAACGTCTGCTCGGTCCTCGGCAATTTCGGCGCCGCGTGGCTCGCCCAGCGTTTCGGCAACCGCCGCGCCATCGTCCTCATGTTCCTCGGACTCGCCGTCGGGATTTTCGGCGCCTACGTCGTGCCGCGCGGCTTCGGCGCCCTCGCGTGGTTCTGGCTCCCGCTCGGCGGATTCTTCGGCGGCGTCTTCGGCCTTTTCACGATGTATCTGCCGCCGCTCTTCCCGACGCTCCTCCGCACCACCGGCGCCGGCTTCTGCTACAACATCGGCCGCATCGCCGCCGCCGTCGCCTCGATCGTCTTCGGCCTCTACGCGCCGATCGGCGATTTCCGCAACGCCCTCCTCTGGGTCAGCGTCATCGCCGCCGCCGCCGCCCTCGCCTCGTGGTGGCTCCCCGAACGCACCCACGAAAACGAGGCGACCTAATCCGCGAGGTGGGCCGTGCGCTCCGCCGCGCGGC
>CAJAYO010000128.1 GCA_903948415.1 uncultured Opitutia bacterium
ACTTACCAGTGGTATCGTGACGGCGAGCCGGTCGCCGGCGCCACGGGCGCCGCCTTCTCCGTCGCCCAAGCCACCCTGGCCGATGAAGGCGACTACCACGTCGTGGTGAACGATGGGAAATCGGTCGTGTATTCGCAGACGGCGCGGCTGGCGCTGATCAGCAGCAATCCGGGGCGCATTGCCAACCTGGCCGTCCGCGCCCAACTGGATGCGTCGGGGCAACCGCTCATCACCGGCTTCGTGATCGAAGGGAACGGCACGCGGCCGGTGCTCATGCGGAGTGTGGGCGAGACGCTGCGCAGCTTCGGCTTGGCCAACGCCGTCGCGAATCCCGCGCTCCAACTGTACCGCGGCAGCACGCTCATCGCCGAAAACGACGATTGGGCCACCGATGTCGCGGCCGGCGAAACGCTCACGGTGACCGACGGGGTGGGCGCATTTCCCCTGGGCGCCGCCGCCAAAGATGCGGCCCTGGTGCGGCGGCTGGTCGCCGGAAATTATTTGATCCAGTCGCAGAATCGGACCGGCGCGGGAGGTGAGGTCTTGGTCGAACTCTACGCGGCCCCCGGGCGCGACAGCGCAGACAGTCGGGTCACGAATGTCTCCACCCGCGCCACGATTGTGCCGCAAGACGGAGCGCTGATCGCCGGTCTCACCATCGAAGGCACGACCACGCTGCGCCTGATGGCGCGGGTGGTGGGTCCCGGGCTGGCGAGCTTCGGGGTCACCGACGCGCTGGCGGATCCCACCCTCACGCTCTACGCGGCCGGTGGGTCCGTCCCGCTCGCCACCAACGACGATTGGGCCTCCGTGCAGACCGCCGTCGAGGGCGAGTCGTTGTTTCGCCGGGTCGGAGCCTTCGACCTGAAGCCCGGTTCCCGAGATGCCGTCATCGTCACCCGTCTGCCGCCCGGCTCCTACACGCTGGTGGCGCAAGGCAAAGGCGCGGACGCCGGCCAAGCGCTGATCGAAATCTACCTGATTGACTAAACGGCCCGTTGCCTAACTTCCCTTGCCTATGAAATTCCCTTCCTCGCTCCTCCCGCTGGTTGCGCTCGCGCTGCCGGGCTTCCCCGCGGCCCTCACGGCCGCCGAACCGGCCGGCTTTCGCTGGCACCTGGAAGCCGGTCCCAGCCTTTGGCTGAACACGCGCGTCACCTTCGGGGCCCATGCCAGCGCCGATCCGGCGGCGGGCCCGAAGACCGACCGCTTCTACGACGACGGATTCAACCGCGTCGACGCCTCGGGCAACCTCGGCGACGGATCGTTCGGTCCGCTCGCGAGCCGCACGGGCTACTTTGGGTTTAACAACGACAGTCAAGTCGACCTGAGAGCCGGGACCCTCGCCCTGCGTCGGGTGCGGCTGGCCGGTGGCGACTATCTGTCGGCGACGCCGGTGACGGCGCAACCCGCCTGGCATGCGGCGCTGCGGGTCTCGCTCCATCGTGGGGCGCCCGTCGGGCGCGACTGGGGCGTCGAGCTCGGGGTCGATACGGTGAAACTGCACGCGGCCAGTACGGAAGCGCTGCCGGCCGCGCTGCGCGTCCTCACCGACACGTATGCGTTGGGCGGCGTGGTGCCGCAGCGCGCGCCTTACAGCGGCCGCTTTACGAGTATTCCCGGCGACCAACGGATCGGGGACACCCCGGCGCGCAGTGTGAGCACCGGCGCGGGCACGCTCGCGGGCTCGCGGGATTTTGTCGCCCGCTCGACGGCGCTGCAACTCGGGCCCTGGCTGGAGTTCGGTCAGGCGCGGACGCAGCCGGCCGCGACGGAGCGTGAGCGTTGGTTCCTGCGCCTGCGCGGCGGAGTGGCCCTGCTGGCCACCCGCGCCTCGTTCCGCACGGCCGAGCAGGTGCAGGCGCCCGGGCTGACCGGTGCCGCCCCGGTGAGCGCGAGCGCCGAGCGCCGTCGTTCTGACTGGGGGGCGTTCGCAGGCCTCACGCTGCGTCGCTCGTTCAATCCGCGGGTCGCGGCCTTTGCTGGGGTGGAGGCGCTGTGGGGTTCGCGCATGACCATCGCGCAGGCGGACCGTTACGCCCGCCTCGATCTGTCCAAGACGATGCTGGTCCAATTCGGTCTGGAGATCGGTTTGGGCGAGCGCTGAAGGGCGCGTCCGGCGCGGGCAAACCGGGGGCGGGCGAATCGCCCGCCTTCGGGAGGGGGAACCGATCCGCGGATGGTCGCGAGCCGGCCATTGTGGCCGAGCAGCGGCACGTTGCGCACCCAAAGGTTTCCGCCAATGACGCGAAGCTCGGCTCCGGTGACGGGGGCGAAATTTGCGGGAGATCGTTAGCCCGGAGACGATCGTTTTCAACGGCTTTGAACGAGGCGCGAGGGGGACGCTGGAGCCGAACCGGTTCCGGACGAGCGTGACCTGCGCCAGACCGGGCAGGGAGAAGTTCCGGATGCCCAGGTGGCGACGG
>CAJAYO010000129.1 GCA_903948415.1 uncultured Opitutia bacterium
CCGGTAAACTTCGCCCCGGGCCCACTCTGGCGGGCCCCCGTCAAACGCGGCCCCGCCCGTCGCCTCCCCGTTGAAGCCCACCGCTCCCCGTCCGCCCGCCGCCCTCCTCGCGCTCTGGCTCGTCCCGCTCGTGTGCCACGGCGCGTTTTCTTGGATCGGGTTCAACCCCACCGACGATGGTTGGCTCCAAGCCATCGCGCGCCGCCTCCTCGACGGCCAAATCCCCCATCGCGATTTCATTTCGGTCCGGCCCGTCCTCTCCGCCGCGCTCCAAATCCCCCTCGCCGCGTGGGGCGGCGATCACGTCTTCTGGCTCGCGCGCCTTTGGGGCTGGTTCGAAATCGGCGCGCTCGCCTGGCTGTGGAGCGGCTTTCTCGCCCCCGCCCACCCCGCCGTCCGCGCCACGCTCTTCGGCCTCGTTCTCGTGCTCACCGCGCACACGTTTCCCGTCATGGCCTGGCACACGCTCGACGGCCTGCTGATCTGCTCCGCCGCCGTCGCGCTCGCCCGCCGCGGCACCGTCGCCGCCTGGGTCGGCGCATTTTTCCTCGGCGGCCTCGCCACGCTCGCGCGCCAAAATTTCGTTTTCTTTCTCCCGTTTCTCGCGCTCGGGCTGCCGCACCCCCGGCTCTGGCCCGTCACCCTCGCCGCCGGCTGCGCCCCCGCGCTCTACGGGCTCTTCCTCACCTTCGCCGGAGCGCTGCCCGATTTTCTGCAACAACTCACCGCCACCCGCGGCGCACTCTTCGTCGTCGCCGTCGTGCACCCGCTGCAAACGCCGGCCGTCTGGGTCGGCCTCGCCCTCGGCCTCGGATCCGCCGTCGCCCTCCTCCGCTCGCGCACCCTCTCCCCCCGCACGGGCGCGCGGCTTGACGCCACGTTCCACTTCGCCACCGCCACCGCCACCGCCGTCTGTCTCTGGCACGGCCCCACCCTTTTCCCTTCCGCCGCCTACGCACTCCTCGCGTTTGTCCTCGCCCTCGCCCTCGGCGCCCTCTGCGCCCGCCGCCTCGACCCCACCACGCGCCTCCTCACCGCCTCCGCCCTCGGCCTCGCCTGGTCCGCCTTGATTTCCTCCGGCTACAACCACCCGGCGCTCGCCTCCGGCGTGCTCTTCGTCGTCCTGTGGCACCTCGCCGCCCTCCTCGGCGGACGCGAGTTTTCCGCCCCACGGCCCGTCCGCCTCGCCGGCTTCACCGCCGTCGCCCTCCTCGCCGTCTCGCTCTGGCACGCCCGCCGCGCCTTTCCCTATGGCGATAAACCCGCCCGCGAGCTCACCTATGAGGCCGGCACCGCCCTCCGCGGCGCCACCGGCCTCTCCACCAACCGCGTCACGCACGAAGCCCTCCTCGAACTCCAAGCCCTCACCACCTCGCTCGCCGCCCAGGGTCGCCCCTACGCGATCTTCACCGACTACTCCGCGCATTGGGTCAACGACTCCCGCCGCAATCCCCTCGACTGCGAATGGCCCCAGTCCACGGAACTTGCCCTCAGCCCCGAGCTCTACGGCCGCTTCGCCGAGCGCCTCTTCCGCCTCCCGCCCGACACCGTGCTCATTGCCCAACGCCACGTCACTTCCTTGCACGCCATCGACCTGGTCCCCGTCGATGCCGCCTCCCAGTTCTACCTGCTGCAGTGCCGCCTCATCCCGCACGCCCGTCTCCTCTCCGGCGGACAGTACTTTGAACTTTACACCTTGCCCCGCTTGCCGTGACGACGCCGCACCTGCTGCCATAGCTCCCGACGCTCCTCCTCGGGCTCTCCGCCCTGCTGCGCTTTTGGCTCTGCGCGCAGGGCGGCCGGTACTATTTTGCGGAGGAGGTGCGCCCCCATCGCGGTATCCAACTCTACCGCGCCCTGGCCGCCGCCGATTTTTCCGGCGTATCCACGATTTTAGCTCTACCCGAACACGCCCTCTTTCCCTGGGTCGGCGCGCTCGTCACCGCCGCCCACCACGCCCTCGCGCACCTCACGCCCTTCGGCAACTGGAGCCATCCCGAGAACATCGGCTTCACCGTCTGGCTCGCCGCCGCCCTCCTCTCGCTTTTCTCCACGCTGAATCTCGCGCTGCTCCATCGCCTCGCCCTGCGCGCCGGCGCCTCCGCCGGGGAAGCCGCCTGGGCCCTCCTGCTCATGGCCGTGGCCAACACCGCGTTCTACCACGCGCGCCACCTGCTGCCCTACGACTGCGCGCTCGCGGCCGCACTCGCCGCCCTCGTCGTCGGTCTCGGCCCGCCCTCGCTCCTCCGCGCCGCCGCCGCCGGCCTCCTCACCGGCGCGACGTATCATCTCTACAACGGCTACTGGTTCCTCGTCCCCACCGTGGTCACCGTCCTGCTCGCCGCGTGGCGCCCCGCACCGCGGCTCTCCCGCCGCACCTTCGCCGCCGGCCTCGGCCTCGCCGTCTCTCTTCTCTTGCCCGTCGCTGTCGGCGCGTCCGTCGGCGGCGCCGCCTACTGGACAACCCTCCTAAGCTTCAGCCACTCCGTCACCCAAGGTCTCTTCGCCGAAGGCTGGTCGTTGCCGTGGGAATACCTTTGGCACTCCGAGGGCCTCCTCGGCCTCACCGTCGCCGCGCTCGTGCTCGCCACGTTCGTCGGCGCCGTCTGTTCGCGCGACCCCCTCCCCGCCCACATCCGCGGCACCCTCCTCGGTCTCGCCGTCGCCTACGGCCTCCTCGTGATTTTCTCCTGCGGCTTTGCGCGTTTCGTCGTCTACGCGCGCACCGTCAAACCGCTCCTCCCCGCGCTCTGCCTCCTCGGCGGCTGGGCTCTCGCCCGCCAACTCGCCCCGCGCCCTGCCTTGAAGCCCCTCGCCGCCCTCGCCCTTCTCCTCGCCGGCGCCGCCCATTTCGCGCCCCACTTCCCCCGCGTCTTCCCCCGCGAAACCGAGATCGCCGTGCTCCGCACCTGGGGCACCCCCAAGCGCGTCCTCACCGTCGCCGGCTCGATCTATATTCCGCTCGCCCGACCCGTGACCCGCCCCGACCTCGCCCTCGTCAACGCCCAGGCCCTCTACCCCGTGCGCGCGGCGCTGCCGCCGCCCCCCGGCACCACCCTCCTGCGCTTCGACCACCCGCTCGCTTATCCACCATTCCAATACGAGGGCCACACCCCGCGCGAACGCGCCCTCCTCCGCACCACCGATCTTTCGATGCGCCTCATCCGCCTGGCGGCCCCCGCCACCGTGCCCGACCACCCCCCGCCCGACCTCCGCTACCGCGACGCCGACCGCCCAACCGGCCGCTGACCCGGATCCCTCCCGCCGCCGTCCGCCCCGCCCGCGCGGCCCGGCCCCACACCGGCGCCTGCGCCCCGCCCGGCCCGGCTCGATCCCGGCTCGCGCCGCCCCCACCCAGCAGCGTCAGGAACCGCAGCGCGACGGCCCTCCGTGAAACCGAGGCCACCAAGATCCGCCCCCCTCCAGCCGATCGCCGCACCCAAACTCCACCCGACCATCCCAGCACCGGGGTGAGCCCGACCGCCCCGCGTGGAAACGGAACGCATGCGCCCTTCCGCGTGACCCGCTCCCCCCTGCCAGGAAAGACCGGAAACATCCCGCGCCCTCGCTTGCACCCGGCCGGACGAACTGCCAAACCCGCCCGGTCGCATGAGCGCCTCCGCCTCCCTCCCGCTGGTCACCCTGGTCATCCCGGTCTTCAACGAACAGGCTGTGCTGCCCGAGCTCTTCGCCCGCCTCACCGCGCTCTTCGACGCCCACCGCGACTGCACCTGGCGCGCCGTGCTCGTCGACGACGGCAGCCGCGACCCTTCCGCCGCCCTCGTCCGCGCCCAGTCCGCCCGCGATCCCCGCTTCACCCTCGTCGAACTCTCCCGCAACTTCGGCTTCCAGGCCGCCCTCTCCGCCGGCCTCACCCACGCCCGCGGCGCCGACGCCGTCGTCACCATGGACGCCGACCTCCAGGACCCGCCCGAAGTCATCCCGCAACTCGTCGCCGCCTGGCGCGACGGCGCCGAAATCGTCCGCGCCACCCGCCGCACCCGCGCCGAGACCGGACTCCGCCGCGCCGGCTTCGACTTCTTTCACCGCATCTTCGGCCGCCTCTCTGATTTCCCCATCGAACCCAACTCCGGCACCTTCGGCCTACTCGGCCGCCACGCCCTCGAAGCCTTCGAGCAACTCCCCGAACGCCACCGCTTCTTCCCCGGCCTCCGCGCTTGGATCGGCTTCCCCTCCGCCGACGTCCTCTACGACCGC
>CAJAYO010000130.1 GCA_903948415.1 uncultured Opitutia bacterium
GACCTGGGCGATGAGTTTTTCGCTGCGGCCGTTGCCGTAGCCGGCGGCCGTATCGAGAAAGTTGACGCCGAGGTCGAGGGCGCGGTGGAGCGCGGCGAGGGAGTCGGGGTCGGCCTGCGCGCCCCAGGAGCCGCCGATGGCCCAGGCGCCGAAACCGATCTCGGAGGTGATGAAGTCGTGTTGGCCAAACGGGCGGGATTGCATCGGGATTTTTCTAGGCCCTTCCGTGGGCGTGCCGCCATTAGATTATTTTTGGCCGGACTCCGGCTGAACGCCGGAGCGGCGGCCGAGGCGTGGGCGAAGGAACGCGCGGATGAACGGCGCGGTCAACTACGGGCGAATTTTTCGTGGCCGAGGCATTGCCCGCGTTGGATGCGAAGACGCACCGGCCGTTGGCGCGGCCCCGGGCGGGGTGGCGGAGGCGGTGACGTCGGCGACGCAGGGCGGGACGCGCGTGCGGGCGATTTTGTCTTTGCCGAAGCGGGTGCCGGTCGGAGGCAAGGTGCCCGGGTTCGCGATCGTGAACGGACATGGCGGGAACACGGGCTCCGGGTATGCGTATTGCACGGGCCTGGCGAGGGGCGGTACGCAGGATGGTTTTTTCGAGGATCTGCGCGGACGCGTGGCGAAGGTGCGCGGGAGAGAGGACGGGGTGTTCGAGTTTGGTTTTACCGAAGCGGGCGGGCACCTCCCGGATTGGCTGACGAAGCCGGCGGTGCGGTGGTTGGAGCCGAGGCGGTTCAGTTCCTCCCGCAGCTTGAGCGGCGTCAGGTTTTTCCGGCACGTTGCCCGTGCGGTTGCGCCAGCATCGAGTTCAGGATCGACGGCCAACCACAGGCATCCGGCCCGATGCACCTCATGGCCGATTTTCTATGCCGGGGCGATTCTGACCTCTGCGGCACTGCTTGTTTGTGCAGGACTGACGGCTTTCTGGTCTGGCGGTTGATGGTTTGGCCGTGGCCGCTCCGAACCCACTTCCAACTCCAGGTGTGCTCCGCGCAATTCCGAAGGCGACCGCAAGCGCCTAACCCTGCGCTGCAGCGAACGCGCTCCGCTGTCACGCTGGCTGCGTCCTGCCTCCACCTGTCCTCCGCGTGTAGCCGGTGAGCCCGCTGTGCGAGTCGCTGAGCTGGGGGGCGTTCGTGGGGTGGTGGCGCGGTGGGTTTCCAGAGGTGGGGCGTGGTGCGAAGGGCGGACTGAAGTCCTCCCGGCCCTTGTTCAGATTTTATCCGGGGTCACTTCGCTCGTCTGGCCGTTGAGGCGGACGGTGACTTTTTCGGGGGTCTTGGAGGTGAGGCGGTAGGTGGTGACGCGGCCGTTTTTCCAGGCGAGGTCGACGGTGAGGCCGCCGCGGGCGCGGAGGCCGCGGGCTTCGCCTTCGGGCCACGCGGACGGGAGGGCGGGGAGGAGGTCGATTTCGCCGGCGTGGCTTTGGAGCAACATCTCGGCGATGCCGGCGGTGGCGCCAAAGTTGCCGTCGATCTGGAAGGGCGGGTGGGCGTCGAAGAGGTTGGGATACGTGCCGCCGCCTTTTTTCATGTCGATGCCGGTGGCGGTGACGGGGGCGAGCTGGGTGCGGAGGATTTTTTCGCAGCGGTCGCCGTCGCGGAGGCGGGCCCAGAGGTTGAGTTTGTAGGCGATGCTCCAGCCGGTGCCGGCGTCGCCGCGGGCTTCGAGGGATTGGCGGGCGGCGGCGGCGAGGTCGGGCGAGCGGCGCGGGGAAATCTCGTGGCCGGGATAGAGGCCCCAGAGGTGCGAGACGTGGCGGTGGGTGGGCTCGGCTTCTTTGTATTCCTCGAGCCATTCCAAGATGCGGCCGTCGGAGCCGATGCGGGTGGGCGCGAGGCGGGCGCGTTGCGCGGCGAGCCCGGCGGTGAAGGATTCCTCGGCGGCGAGGCCGAGGATTTTGGCGGACTCGATCGTGGCGTCGAAGAGGTAGCGGATGAGCTGCTGGTCGATGGTGGGACCCAGGCACACGTTGGCGCGTTGGCCGTTGGGGAGGAGAAACGCGTTTTCGGGCGAGTTGGAGGGAGCGGTGACGAGCCATTGGTTTTTCGGCTCTTCGATGAGGAGGTCGGAGTAGAATTGCGCGGAGCCCTTCAGCACGGGGTAGATGCGGGCGAGGAATTTCTGGTCGCCGGTGAAGAGCCAGTGGTCCCAGAGGTGTTGGCAGAGCCAGGCGGAGCCGCTGTTGGCGGAGCCCCAGCTGGCGGCTTCGCCGGGGGCGGTGAAGCCCCAGGGGTTGGCGAGGACGTGGGCGACCCAGCCGCGGGCGCCGTAGTATTTTTGGGCGGTGACGGCGCCGGGTTTTTGCAGCGACTCGATGAACGCGAAGAGGGGCTGGGCGAGATCGCCGAGGCCGCAGACTTCGGCGGGCCAGTAATTCATCTGGATGTTGACGTTGAGGTGCCAGTCGGCGTTCCACGGGGCCTGGATTTCCTCGGCCCAGAGGCCCTGGAGGTTGGCGGGGAAGCCGCCGGGGCGCGACGAGGAGATGAGCAGGTAGCGGCCGAAATCGAAGAAGAGGGCGGCGAGGCCGGGGTCGGCGGCGCCGGCGTGGAGGGCGGCGAGGCGGGCGGGGGTGGCGAGGGCCGCGGTGGCGGCGGGGGTGGAGCCGAGGCGGAGGGCGACGCGGTTGAAGTAACGTTGGTAGTCGGCGAGGTGGGCGGCGCGGAGAGCGGTGAAATTTCTTCCGGCGGCGCGGCTGAGGTCGTCGTGGGCGGCGGCGGCGGGGTCGTCGTCGCGGCGGTTGGCGAAGGAGCGGATGTCGGTGATGGCGGTGAGGAGGACGACCTGGGTGGCGTCGCGGATTTGGAGCGTGGTGGCGGTGGAGGAGAGATCGCCGCTGGGCATGAGGGCGCGGAGGCGGGCGGCGTAGCGGACCCCGGTGTTGGAGCCGTCGGCGGAATTTTTTCCGTCGGGGAGTTGGCCCGTCATGAGGAGGCGGTCGGGGCCCTCGGCGGTGGTGGTGAAACGCTCGGGGCGGTCGAGGGCGACGTCGAAGTTGAGGGCGCCGGGCTGGTCGGCGGTGAGGCGGACGACGAGGACATCGTCGGGGGCGCTGACGAAGACTTCGCGGGTGTAGGTGACGTCGCCGAGACGGTAGGAGACGCGGGCGATGGCGGTCTCGAGGTCGAGTTCGCGGCGGTAGTCGGCGGGCTGGGCGTCGGCGGGGACGTTGAGGAATTTGAGGCGGAGGTGGCCGAGGGTTTGGTAGGAGCCGTAGGGGGTGTTGGCGCCGCGGGCGCGGTTGGAGCCGGGACCGGCGCAGGTGAAGTTCTTGTTCACGAGGGCCTCGGCCTCGGCGTTTTTGCCCTCGAGGAGGAGGCGGCGGATTTCGGGGAGCGATTGGGCGGCGTCGGGGCGGTCGGCGTCCTGGGGGGAGCCGGACCAGAGGCCGGCCTCGTTGAGGACGATGCGTTCCTCGGCGATGCCGCCGAAGACCATGGCGCCGAGGCGGCCGTTGCCGAGGGGGGTGGACTCGGTGAAGTGGGCGGCGGGTTTCGCGTGCCAGATGAGGTGCTCGGGGGAGGCGCGGAGCGCAGGTGCGACGAGGGCGGCGAAGGCGACGAGCGCGAAGAGGGCGGAGGGGCGCGGGAAAAGGAGGCGGGGCGAAGTCATGCGAGAGCCGCGAGGGAGCAGGGAAAGCGCGGTGAGGTCAACGCGCCCGGGCCGGGCAGGTCGGGGGCGTGGGGGGCGGAGCATCGGCGGTTGGGAAACCGCCGCTCCGTCAATAGCCCACGGCCTTGGCGTCGCCTTTGCGGGGGTCGGCGGCGCCGAGCCGGAGGCGGGTTTGGGGGTCGACCATAATGGTCTCGGCGTCGCCCTGGTAAGAGCCTTCGTAGCTGGCGCGCTCTTGGAAATCGTGGCCGAGCGATTTGAGGATGGCGGCGGTGTCGGGGTTGAGGCCGTTGCGCTCGTAGCTGAGGGAGTCGGGCATCCACTGGTGGTGGATACGCGGGGACTCGACGGCCTGCGTGGCGCTCTGGCCGAAATCGATCACGTTGCTCACGACTTGGAGGACGGTATTGATGATGGTGGGACCGCCGGGGCTCCCGGTGACGAGGAAGAGCTGGCCGTCTTTGAGGACGATGGTGGGCGTCATGGAGGAGAGCGGGCGTTTGCCGGGGACGATGGCGTTGGCCGGGCCCTGGAGGAGGCCGAACATGTTTTTCACGCCGACCTTGGCGGTGAAGTCGTCCATTTCGTTATTCATCAGAATGCCGGTGCCGGGAATGGTGACGCCGCTGCCGTAGGCGCCGTTGAGCGTGTAGGTGTTGCTCACGGCGTTGCCGGCGGCGTCGACGACGGAGAAGTGGGTGGTTTCGGTCGTTTCGGAGTAAACGTGGGCGTGGGGCGTGGGGCGATTCGTGAGCTTCACGGGGCCGAGACCGGGCGCGATTTTTTCGGACGGCGTCGCGCGGGTGGGGGAGAAGTCGGCCATGCGTTTTTTCAGATAGGCGCGGTCGAGGAGTTGGGCGGTCGGGACGGTGACGAAGTCGGGATCGCCGAGGTATTCGGCGCGGTCGCGGAAGGCGCGGCGCATGACCTCGGTGAAGAGGTGGTATTTCGCGGCGGAGGTCGGGCCCATCGCGGCCAGGTCGAAAGGTTCGAGCATGGCGAACATCTGGAGCAGGGCGATGCCCCCGGAGCTGGGCGGGGGCATCGTGATGATGTCGTAGCCGCGATAGGCGCCGCGGAGGGGGGTGCGTTCGGCGACTTGATAGGCTTTGAGATCGCCGAGGGTGATGTGGCCGCCGTTTTGCTGCATCGCGTCCGCGATGAGCCGGGCGGTCTGGCCCTCGTAGAACTCGCGCGGACCGTGTTGTTGGAGGCGGGCGAAGGTGGCGGCGAGGTCGGGCTGTTGCCAGCGGTCGCCGGTTTTCCAGAAGGCGCCGCCGTTGAGGTAGATTTTTTTCGATTCGGCGAACTGGCCGAGGAGTTTGGCGTAGGTGCGGAACCCGGCGGCGGTGGTCTGGGAGACACGGTGGCCGTCGGCGGCGAGCCGGCGGGCGGGTTCGCAGACGTCGGACCAGGTGAGTTTGCCGGAGCCGTATTTTTGGAGGGCGAGGGCGAAGCCGGCGACGGAGCCGGGGATGCCGCTGGCGCGCCAGCCGACGGTGGAGGAGGCGGGGCCGGTGAGGACGTGGCCGTCGGGGCCGACATACATGTCGCGGGAGGCGGAGGCGGGGGCGGTCTCGCGGTAGTCGAGGGCGACGGAGCGGCCGTCGGCGAGGCGGATGAGCATGAAGCCGCCGCCGCCGATGTTGCCGGCGAAGGGATAGACGACAGTGAGGGCGAGGCCGGTGGCGACGGCGGCATCGACGGCGTTGCCGCCGCGCTGGAGCATTTCGAGGCCGGCGAGCGAGGCGAGTTCGTGGGCGGAGGTGACGAGGCCGTGTTCGGCCTCGACGGGGGCGCGTTGGGCGAGGGTGGCGGGCGAGAGGACCAGGGCGAGCGACGTGAGGGCGATCCAGAGCGGGGCGAGGCAGGGACGAAGCATGGCGGGACGGTGGCACGGTTTGCGGACGGAAGGCAAATCCGGGCCGAAAGTCGGCGACGACGGGAGGAGGGAATGGCCGAGTGATGGGGGGGATTAACGCCGGTTGTCACTTGTTTGTAACGAAAACCCGGCCATGGTGGACCCGGTATGAACTCCCCCACTCCCACCGCCACGGACGCGAGTCGCGCCGTGCTTCGACGAGGCCCGGCCGCGACCACGGCTGTGCTCGCCTTGATAATCGCAGGCGCCCTCGCGCCTTTGTCCGCCCAGACCGCACCGGCCGCGAAGCAGGAGCCGCTCAAGATGGAGGCGTTTGTTTCGACCGGCACGCGCTTCAACGACCGCACCGTCATCGAGTCGCCCGTGCCGATCGATGTCATCACGCGCGCCGAGATGGAGCAGGGTGGCTACACGGAAGTGTCGCAGATGCTGCAATCCTTGGTGCCCTCGTTCAATTTTCCGCGCCCATCCCTCACCGACGGCACGGATCATATCCGGCCGGCGACGTTGCGCGGGCTGGCGCCCGACCAAGTGCTGGTGCTGGTGAACGGCAAGCGCCGCCACAGCAGCGCGCTGGTGAACGTCAACGGCTCGATCGGCCGCGGTTCGGTGTCGGTGGATTTTAATGCGTTCCCGTCTTCGGCGGTCGAGCGCATCGAGGTGCTGCGCGACGGCGCTTCGGCGCAATACGGCTCCGACGCGATCGCGGGCGTGATCAACGTCATCCTGCGCAAAGATGTGGGTTGGGGCTTCGACGCGACCTATGGGGCGACGAAGGAAGGCGACGGGCGGGATTTGAAGCTGTCGGCGTTTGCCGGCACCAAACTGGGCGACAAGGGGGCGTTGTTTGTGACGGCGTATTCGCGCACGCACAGCCCGACGAGTCGCGGGGCTTATGATACGCGCCAGCAATATTTCGGCACCAATGCCGCGGGCGGGAAAGTCGCGGCCTCGGGCAATTTTGGGGCGGGCACGGGCCTGAGCGCGGCGAACGGCACGTTGGATTCGCGGGAGTCTGCGGTGAACCGCTACAACCACCGCTTCGGCGATCCGCGGGCGCGGGAAGAGGGCGTGTTCGTCAACGGCGAGACGCCGGTGGCGGGCTACACGGCCTATTTCTTCGGCGGCGCCACGCGGCGTCATGGCGAAGGCGCGGGTTTCTTCCGCCGGGCGGCGGACGACCGCACGGTGCGCTCGATCTATCCGGACGGCTTCCTGCCGGTCATCCAGTCCAATGTGACCGACTTGTCGGTGGGGGGCGGCCTGAAGGGCAAGCTCGACGGCGGTTGGGCGATGGACGTGAGCACCGCGCTGGGGTCGAACGCGATTGCGTACACGATCGCGGAGACGGCCAACGTGACGCTGGGCAACGCGAGTCCGAAGACTTTCTACGCGGGCACGCTGACGAACAAGCAGAGCACGACGAATCTCGATCTGACGAACGAGTACAAGACGGGGCTCCACAAGGCGCTGAAGGTGGCGCTCGGCGGCGAGTTTCGCCATGAGCATTACAGCATCCGGCCCGGCGCGCCCGACTCCTACCGGGACGGTGGCGTGCGCATTCTCGACGGCCCGAACGCGGGCAACCAGGGTGCGCCCGGCGCGCAGGTTTTCCCCGGTTTCCGGCCGAGCGACTCGGGCACGCACACGCGCGATGCCTATGCGTTTTATGCCGATCTGGAGCAGGAGATCACGGCGCAGTGGCTCGTTTCCGCGGCCGGGCGCTTCGAGGACTACAGCGATTTCGGCAACAAGAGCACGGGGAAGCTGGCGACGCGGTTCGCGATCACGAAGCCGTTGGCGATCCGGGCGTCGGTCAGCACGGGGTTCCGCGCGCCGCATTTGGCGCAGCAGTGGTTCAGCTCGACGGCGACGAATTTCATCGGTGGCGTGCCGTTTGAGAACAAGACCTTCCCGGTGAGCGATCCGGTGGCGAAAGCCCTGGGCGCGAAGCCGCTCACCCCGGAGACGTCGGTCAACCAGAGCGTCGGCCTCACCTGGCACCCCGTCGACGAGTTCACGGCGAGCGCCGACGTCTACCGGATCGACATCGACG
Source organism: uncultured Opitutia bacterium (assembly GCA_903948415.1). Classification (GTDB taxonomy): domain Bacteria; phylum Verrucomicrobiota; class Verrucomicrobiia; order Opitutales; family Opitutaceae; genus GAS368. The sequence goes on from CAJAYO010000130.1 coordinate 7,560, forward strand.
ACCGCATCGGGCTCTCGTCGAATTTCACGGGCGCCGCCGGCAGTCCGTTTCTGAACTACCTCGCGGCGCAGGGCCTCGTGGGCACGACCGGCGGGCGCTTCTTCACCAATGCCGTGGACACCCGGACGTCGGGCGTCGATCTCAACTCGCGGTACGCGTTTCGGCTCGGTCACGGCGCGAAGGTCACGCTCACGGCCGGCGCGAATTTCAACAAGACGGAAGTGACGCGGACCAAGCCCACGCCGCCGCAGCTCGCGGCGGTGGGGATCACGACCCCGCTTTACGATCTGACGGAGCGCATCCGGATGGAGAAGGGCCAGCCGAAGGACATCGTCAATCTGTCGGCGACGTACGATCTGCGGAAGTGGTCGTTTCTGGCGCGCACGGTGCGCTACGGCGAAGTGCAGGCGGTGCAGTTCTCCAGCGCGACGCCGGCGCAGATCGCCGCGCTCACGCCCGGCTACTCGACCTACCTGATGCCCACCGATCCGGTGGGGGCGAACAGCCAGATCGTGCAGCGCCACGCGCCGAAGTGGATCACCGATCTTGACGCGACGTATCGCCACTCGAAACAGCTCACGTGGTCCGTCGGCGTGAACAACGTGACGAATGTGCTGCCGCACCGGACGATCGGCTCGACGGTCTCCGGCGGCACGGTCTTCAATGGCGGTGACAACGCGGGCAGCCTGCCCTACCTGCTGAATCCGACGCCGTATGGGTTCAACGGCGCGTTTTACTATACGAAGGTCAGCTACAAGTTCTGAGCCGACCGGTGAAGCCGGTTGATCGCCGCGCGGCGATCGTGGCGCGAAGCGCGGGGCCCCTGGGCTCCGCGCTTTTTTTGTCGGCGGACTCCGGGATGCAGGCGACGGCCCGTGCCGCACGCTGCGCACCGCCCTGCGGCTTTCCGTCGGCTGCACCCTCGGCGAGGAGGTGCAGGCGCCCGGGGCGAATGGACGAAGCGGCGGGGGGGGATGGCGGGAGTCGGGCGACTCAGAGCGCCACGTCTTCGTAAATCGCGGCGACGGTCATGGCCTGCTTGACGGAGCGGAACTCGATGAGCGACTCGGGGGCGGTGAAGATCTCGCCCTGCCAGCCGGTGGCTCGGCGGAAAATGGTCACTTCGCGGCGGTCCTGGGCAACGAGGACGTATTCCTCCAAGGTCTGAACTTGGAGATAGTTCATCTTTTTCTCGCGGCGGTCGGTGGTCTCGGTCGAGGGGGAGAGGACTTCGACGATCAGCGTGGGGAGGAGCACGAACTGGTGTTGTACGCCCGTGGGGTGGCACGAGACCACGACGTCGGGATAGTAGAAGATATCGTCGCGGGAGGCTTCGAGGCGGAGCTTCACGGTTTCGATGAAAA
>CAJAYO010000131.1 GCA_903948415.1 uncultured Opitutia bacterium
CCGTGGCCACCTCCACCTGCTCGATGCGCGTGCCGTCAAACACGCTGTCGACCGAGCGAACGTCGTAGACGATCCAACGACTGTCGGGCGACCACACGTTGATATTCGTCAACCCATGGCCGTGCGGCGCGTGCGTGATCTGGCGCTCGTGGGCCGCGAGGCCGGACGTCAGACCGATCAGGCCGAGGGTCTTCAACAGGGAGCACATAGGGGGTGGCCGGGGAGCAAAGCCGGCGGAGCGGTGCAGGGCAAGGATCCGGCCGCGACGGAAAACGCGCCCCCAGCGCGCGGAGTTCGCCCTCCAACCGGGCCCGCAGCGCCTTCGTCCGCCCCGGAGCGGAGGGCCGAGTGCGGGCGCGTCTGGCTCACGGCGAAGTGGTGCACCCCGATCGTAGGCTTCGCCTCATCGTATCCGGTTTTGCGATAGCAGGAGGGAAAGGGCCGGACCAAAACCCGCTCGCGGTCGCGGCCGTAGCCGCCGGCGGCGAGCGGCTCGGTCCGCCGGCCGGGCGCTCGCGGTAGGCGTAGGTGTGGTTGCCGAAATCGGCGTCGCCTTCCGCGTTGCCCTGCTGGAGCGGGCCGTGCGTCGCCAACCAGCCCAGGTCACCGCCGCTGGGCTCGCTCCCGGGCCACTTGCCGAAGTAGCCCGTCGCGTAGCCTGCGCCGCCGAGGAATTCGCCGAGCGTCACTTCGGCCAGCGGCAGGTTGAGCGGATACGGCGGGCCGACGAGGGCATGGCCGGCCGGGCGTCGGGCCGTCGGCAGTTTCGTGACAAACTCGAAACCGAGCCGCACCGGCAATCGGCCGGTGAGCCGTGCGGCGCGCGCGGCGGAACAGATCGGGGCGGCGCCAAACCCCCGGGTGAAGCGGGTGCCCTCGCGCGCGAGGCGGTCGAGATGCGGCGTGTCGTGGATCTCGTGCCCGGCGCAACGCAGATCGCGCCCACCGAGATCGTCGGCGAGGATAAAGACGATGTTCGGCCGTGCCGCGCCCGTGGCGGCGGAGAGCGGCCACGCGGCGAGCCCGAGCCAGGCAACGATCAGGCCGGGCAGCCGCCGGAGGAGGCGAAGACCAGCCGCGTTCATCGGCGGGCGGCGGGCGCCACGGTGCGCAGTTGGGCGGCGAGTTTCTCGACTGTGCCGCGATGCCCGGCGTCGGCCGCGCGGTTCATCGTTTCGCGCGGGTCGGTGCGGTGATCGTAAAGTTCGCGGGCCGCCACCGCACCGGTCGCGAGTTCCCGCCATTCGACGTAGCGGAAACGGTCGTCGCGGAGCGCGTAGCCCATGTGCGTCGGTGCGCCGTAGGCGGGACGCGGATGCTGCGAAAGCGCGAACGGCTTGCCGGGCGCGGCGAGCTCGCGGAGCTGCGGCACGAGGCTGCGGCCCTCGAGGGCGGGGTCGGCCGCGAGCCCGGCGAGCGCCGTGAGCGTCGGATAGACGTCGATGAGCTCGGTCAGGCCGGCGGTCCGACCGCCGGCGCGGGCCACGCCGGGCGCCGCGATGATGAGCGGCACCCGGGCATCAAGTTCGTAGTTGGAGGTCTTGGCCCAGAGGTCGTGTTCGCCAAGGTGAAACCCGTGGTCGCTCCAGAAGACGACGACCGTGTTCGCGGCGAGGCCGGTGCGCTCGAGTTCCGCGAGCACGCGGCCGACCTGCGCATCGAGGAAACTGATGGCCGCGAGGTACCCGTGGCGCAGTTCGGCGATCTGCGCGGCGGGCAGCGGCCCAGTCTTCGGCACACCGGTGTAGCCACGGAGTTCCTGCCAGTCGTGGGAGGCAACTTTCGGCGCACCCACCGGCGCGGCGGCGGGATCGGGCGGCGCGAGCTTCGTCCGGTCGTAGAGATCCCAGTAGCGCTTCGGCGCGTTGAACGGCAGGTGCGGTTTCCAAAAACCGACGCCGAGGAAAAACGGTTCGCGCGAACCCGCGAATTCCCGGAGCGCGGCGACGGCGGACGCGGCGATCTGGCCGTCGAAGTAAGCCTCGTCGGACACGTCGAGACACTGCACGGGACCGCCCTTGGCCTTCGGACCGGCGGCGTCGCCGGGCACGACCCAATCCTGCCAATGCGCGCCTTCCGCGAAACGCGGCTCGCGCGACCACGACGGTGGATCGGAAAAGGGAAACGGCGGGCGCCGCGGGCCGCTCTGGTTATGAAAAAGTTTGCCGAGACCGACGCTCGTGTAGCCGGCCTGCTTGAAGGCCTGCGGCAGGGTGACGACGTCCGGCAGCGTTTCCCGGAAATGCGTCTGGAGGTTCCACACCCGCAGCGTGTCGGGCCGGCGGCCGGTCAGAACGGAAGCGCGCGAGGGGTTGCAGACCGCCTGCTGGCAATACGCGCGCTCAAACAACACACCGCGCCGCGCGAGGGCGTCCAAGTGCGGCGTCTTCACCTCGGGATGGCCGTAGCAACCGAGGTCGGCGCGCAGATCATCGGCGGCGATGAAGAGGA
>CAJAYO010000132.1 GCA_903948415.1 uncultured Opitutia bacterium
ATTTTCACCTCGTAAGAATTCACGCAGCCGGTGGCGAAGAGCGCGACGCCGGCGAGGAGCGGGCAGGACGACCACCAGCCGTGGCGGGGCCGGGGGCGGAGATCTGAGGGGTGTTCAGACTTCATGGTGCGGGCGGACCATAGTGTCCCGAGGGCGCCGTGCAACTCGCCGACGCAAAATTCTTGCGGGGGCGGACCTCACGGGCCGCGCCGGATGGCTTTCACGTCCGCGTCGCTTTCCCTCATGCGGATGATCGCGACACCGTCCGAGTTTTTTCCGAGATAAACCATATTGGCGGCGGCAAGGACCGGAAGAAGTTTGCGCAGGTCCTGTTCCTCTCCGTCGAAAACGGACTCGAGCCGCCAGGCGACGACCGGCTGGTCCGGGCGAGATGTCGGCGTATTCTGGAGGGCCGTGATGCGCAAGTGCTTCGTCGACGTGGTGCGGCCGACGGGAATCTCCCGGTAGCCGTCCACGACCTGCGTGGGAGGGTCTTGGATCGTGATGGTTCGAACGATCGGTGTGCCGTCGGGACCGGTGCCGACCTGCACGGTTTCAGTGCGAATCCGGCCGGGAATCGTCACGTAGATCGCCTGGTTTTCAATGGTCCGGCGCGTCACGGCGGGGCCGACCCGACAGCTGAAGGCGATGAGCAAATCCGGTTCGGTCACTCCGGCGGCCTCGGTCAGTCCTTTGGTCGCGAGGGCGTGGCGCACGACTTTCGCTGCTTCCTGATAGAGCGCCCGGTGGTTCGCATCGACCGATTGCTCGGCGATGCGGTAGGACCGCGCGGTCGTGGTTTCGATTCCGGCCTGGGCGGTGACGTTGATGTCGTAGCTGGCGCTGGCGCAGCCGCCGAGGAGGACCGCGCTGGTGGCCAAGAGCCCGACCCAGAGGCGGCGGGCCGGGTGGCCCGAGGGAATTTCGGCGGTGGGTGCACTCGTCGGGGCAAAAAAAACGCCCCTCGGCAGGGGCGTAGAAAAGCGAGCGGACTGCACCGCAGGGCGGGGTTATTTCTTGGCCGCGGCCCGCTGGGCCCGGAGCACCACGCGAAACATTTGGATACAGAGCCAGAACACGCCGCTCATGCAGCCGGCCGTAAGCCCGCCCCAGAGCGTGATCATCTTCGGGTCGGTCGACGGCACGTGGACCTTCACGAGGCTGAAGAGAAACAGGAAAAACGCGATGACGAGCACCGCATCCACGGCGAGACTGACGGGCGAAAAGGACTTTGGTTCGGGCTGGGCCATGGCGGAAAAGAGAGGGACAACGCGCCGCTTGTCCACGGAAAATTTGGCGGAGGGGGGCCGGGCCGCCCGGCCGGGCGTCAGAGCGCTTTCGGGATCGCGGCGGTGAGGTTTTCCGGGGCGCCCGGGGTGACCAGGATATTGTCCTCGATCCGCACGCCGCCGAGGTCGAGGTGTTGTTCGACGAGAGGCCAGTTCACGGCGTCGCGGAAACGGTCGCGGCGCGCGGGATCGTTGAGCAGGGCCGGGATGAAATAGAGGCCGGGTTCGACGGTGACGACGTAGCCGGCGGCGAGGGGCAGGTCCATGCGCAGGGTGCGGAGGCTGGGGCGCGGGTCTTTGGAGCGGCCGGGCAACGTGCCGCTGCCGTCGCGCACGCCGAGGCCGACCATGTGGCCGAGACCGTGGGGGAAAAACAAGGTGTGCGCTTCCTGCGCGACGAGCGACTCGGGGGTGCCGCGCATCACGCCCATGGCCACCAGACCTCCGACCATTTCGACGGCGGCGGCGAGATGGATATCCTTCCACTCCGCGCCGGGCACGCAGCGCGTGATGGCGCGTTCCTCGGCGGCGAGGACGACGTGGTAGAGGTCGCGTTGAAAGGGGCTTGGTTCGCCGACGACGTAGGTGCGGGTCACGTCGGTGACGTAGCGGTCGATTTCGCCGCCCGCGTCGACGAGCACGAACTCACCGGCGCGCGCGGCACGGGCCGAGGGTTCGAAGTGCAGCACGGCGGCATTCGGGCCGGAGCCCACGATGGAACCGTAGCCGGGGCGCGTGGCGCCGTGCCGGAAGAATTCCGCCTCCAGCTCGATCTGCAGCGCGCGCTCGGTCACGCCGGGGCGGATCAGGCCGGGGAGTTTCGCGTAGCCGGCCGCGGTCGCCGCGGCGGCGCGCCGGAGCAGGGCGAGTTCATGGGCGTCCTTCGGCCGGCGGGCGTGTTTGAGCTGCTCGCGGGTGCGCTGCGTGAGCGGGTCGTCCGCCGCCACTGTGCGCAGCGGGGCGCCGAGCATCGCGACCGGACGTCCGCGCCGCGCGGACAACCAGGACTCGAGGGCGGCGAGGGGAGTGCCGGGGGTTTGCGTGCGGCCTTCCCACACGCGTTCGCCCTCGGTCACCTCCGGCACAAAGGAGACCCAGCCGCCGTCGCGGGTGTTGCGATCCCGCGGATCAAACGCCACCACGCCGCCCGTGCACTCCTGGCCCGTGAGGTAGTAATACTCGGCGTGCGAACGAAACGGATAGGACTGGTCGCTGCCCTCGGGCAAGGGCACCGGGAGGCCGGCGCCGACGAGCAGAATCGCGTCGTCGAGGGGCAGGGCGGCAGCGAGGCGGGTGCGGCGGGCGGAGAGAAAGTCGCTCATGCGTTGGTGGGGGCAGCAAGCCCGGGAAGCGCGGGAAGGCGAAAATAAAAGTTCGGCCCCGCGGGTCCGTTCTTCCTGTCCAAGGTCGCGGGGCGGCGGCAAGGTTTTGGCATGCGCCTCGACTTCACTTCGCTTCCGCCCCGCGACGCCTATTCGTGGATGATCTCCACGATTCTGCCCCGACCCATCGCGTGGGTCTCGACGATCTCGGCAGAAGGGATCACCAACCTCGCGCCGTTTTCTTTTTTCCAGGGCGTGTGCGCGAATCCGCCCACGCTGATGTTTGTGCCCGTCAACACCCGCAACGGCGCGAAAAAAGACACGACGCGCAACATCGAGGCCGTGCCTGAATTCGTCGTGAACCTGGTGCCTTTCGCGCTCGCCGAGGCGATGAATGCCACGGCGGCGATGTTGCCGCACGGCGAGAGCGAGTTCGAGAAATTCGGCGTCGCCTCCGCCCCGAGCGAACGCGTGCGCCCGCCGCGCGTCGCCGCGGCCCCGGTGGCGTTCGAGTGCGCGCTCGACCGCATCGTCGTCATCGGCGAGGGCGCGTTGGCCGCCAACGTGATTTTTGGCCGGATCCTCGTCGCGCACGTGAGCGACGAGGTGATGGGCGCCGACGGCCGGCCCGATCCCGCGAAGCTCGATCTCATCGGCCGGCTCGGCGGCGACGCCTACACCCGCACGCGGGAGATTTTTGCGATGGGGCGCCCGTAAAGTCGCCCACGTCGGTTTGTCTTGCCGGGGACGCGGGGACGCGTTCTGTGCGACTACCCCGTGAGTTCGCCCGCCGACAATCCCGATCGCTGGTTTCATGAAGAAATCCTGCCGCACGAGCCGCTGCTGCGCGCGTGGCTCGCGCAGGGCTTCGGGCCGCGGCTCGGGGTGGACGATGTCGTGCAGGAGGCGTTTCTCCGCGTGCTCCGTGCGCGGGCAACCGGCGAGTTGCAGGTGCCGAAAGCCTTTCTTTTCGCCGTTGCGCGCAACCTCGCCCTCGACCAACTGCGCCGCCACGCCGTGGCGCGCACGGATTCCTTAGTGGAAGCGGACTTCTCAAACGTCTCGGATGACCATGCCAGCATTCCCGAGACCGTCGCCCGCGAACAGGAGCGCGCCCTCTTGACCGAAGCCATCCAGTCCCTCCCCGAACGCTGCCGTCAGGTGATGACGCTGCGCATCGTCTACGGGCTCACGCAGCGGGTCATCGGGGACAAACTCGGCATCTCCGATCGCACCGTCGCCGCGCAGCTCGCCATCGGCACGAAGAAGTGCACCGACTTTATGCTGCTCCGTCTGGCCGACCGGAGGCCCGCGCGATGAAAAGGCCCGAACCCGCCCCCTGTAGGAGCCTGCTTGCGGGCGATTCGGCGCGTGGGTCGTCGGACGATTTCAATCATCGCCTGCCCTCAGGCTCCGGCCCCGCGTTGCGCCGCACATGAAACGCCCCGAACCCGAATCGCCGGAGGCCGCGCGCCGCGCGCAAACCGCCGCGGACTGGCTCGTGCGGCGGGACCGCGGATTCACCGCCGCGGAGCAGGACGAGTTTCTCGACTGGCTCGCCGCCGATCCGCGCCACGGCGAGTGGTTCGCGCTGCACCGGCACACCGTCGGCGACTTTGCCGCCTTGGCGCACTGGCGGCCGGAGCACAGCGAGGAACCGAATCCGGATCTGCTGGCGCCGGCCCGCCGGAAGAGGCACTGGCTGGTCCCGACCTTGCTGTCCGCGGCGGCCGCCCTCACCCTCACGGTATTCTGGATGCGCGCGACCCCCGCAAGTCCTCGCCCTGCCGTCGCCGCGCAGCCCGAAATCAGACGCCTCATTTTGGAGGACGGCTCCGTCGTGGAGCTGAATCAAGGCGCGCGGGTCACGACCGAATTCACCGCCGCCGCCCGCCGCGCGACGCTCGTGCGCGGCGAGGCGCTCTTCACGGTGGCGAAAAATCCCGCGCGGCCCTTTATCGTTCGCGCGGGCGGCGTCGACGTGCGGGCCGTCGGCACGGCCTTCAGTGTGCGGCTCGACGCGGCCGCCGTGGAAGTGCTCGTCACCGAGGGCCGCGTCGCGCTCGCGCGCACGGAGGACGGAACCCAGCGGACAGAGCACCAAACACCGGGTCCGTCCTCGACTCTCGGCCCGCCGTCCTCCGAGGTCGCCGCCGGTCACCGCGCGACGGTCTCGCGCACCGGCGCGGAGCCGCCGCAGGTCGTGGTGGTCAGTCCGCAAGCCATCGCCCACCAGCTCAACTGGCAGCCGACCTTGCTCGATTTTTCCTCCGCGCCGCTGGCCGCCGCCGTGGCCGAGTTCAACCGCCGCAATCGCGTGCAGTTCATCCTCGCGGACGCCGAACTCGGCGCGATGCCCATCGTCGCCTCGATCCGCTCCGACAACGTGGAGGGGTTTGCGAAATTCCTCGCCGCCGCGCCCCGCGTCCACATCGAGCGGCGCGGTGAGCACGAGATTGTGGTTTCGCGAAAGTAATCACGGCTGCGCGGTCTTTTCCACCTTCCTCGCGCAGTGAAAACCCACCGCAGCGAAAATTTGTTTAGTGAAAATACCGGACTGAAGCGTCTAGGGGCGCTTGTCCCGAACCCCACCCTCCCCCGGTATCACGTTTGCTGGCTGTGCGTCTGCCTCGCTTTTCTTGCGCTGGTCGGCACCGCTTCGGCGGCTGAGCCCACCCGCCGGTTCGACATCCCGGCCGGCGACGCCACCGAAACCCTCAAGCTCGCCGCTCGCCAGGGCAGTCTTGAAATCGCATTTTTCGCCGAGACCGTGCGGGGCGTTCGCACCGCGGCGCTCCACGGCGAATTCGTGCCCCGCGATGCGCTCGACCGGCTCATGTCCGGCACCGGCCTCGCCTTGTTTGCCGATGTCACGGCGGGCACCATCACGGTTCGCCGACAGCCACCTCCAGTCGTGGTCTCCGTCACGCCGCCTCTCGCATCATCACCGCCATCCGTTTCTCCCTTGCCTATGAAATCAAGAAATCTCCTCACCACCGTGGCCGCTTGGTTGGCCGTTTTGGCTGCGCCGGTCGCGCAGGTTGATGCGCAAACGGCCCCCGCCGCCTCGTCCAAGGACGATACCGTGACCCTGTCGCCGTTTACCGTGAACTCGTCGCGCGACCAGGGCTTCGTAGCCGCCAGTGCTCTTGCGGGTGGACGTCTCGCCACGGACCTCAAGGACACTCCCGCCGCCTACTCGGTGCTCACCCGCGACTTCATCGAGGCGCTCAACCTCACCACCCTCACGAGCGCGCAACAGTGGACGACCGGTTTCAACGAGATTGAGGACGATGGACGGCAAAACCAGTTCGGCGACGGCGAACGTATCCGCCGCACATTTCGTGGAGTCCAAAGCAACCAGCAACAGATCGAGTTTTTCCCCGCCTATTACGATTACGACAGCTACAATCTTGAGCGCTTCGATTTTGCGCGCGGCCCCAATTCAATTCTCTTCGGCAGCGGCTCAATGGGCGGCACCGCCAACGGACTCTTCAAACGTGCCAACACGGCGAAATCTACCGGTGAATTCACCCAAGGCATCAGCTCCTGGGGGAGTTTTCGCAACACCGTCGATTTGAATTGGGCCCTCTCGCCAAAACTCGCCGTGCGCTTCAACGGGATGTGGGACGACGCCAACACCTGGCGCGACGTCGAATACTACAATCGCCGTGCCGCCACCCTCACGGCCACTTACCGTCCTTGGCGCGGCGGCAACCTCCGCGCCACCGCCGAGACCGGCAACAACCACCGCAACGCCTCCCTGACCTTCATGGGTGACCGGGTTTCCGGCTGGGACGGCGTGACCACCTTCAGCGGCTTTATCCCCGCGACACCCGCGAACGCCAATGCCACCGGCATCTCCCTTTTTGGCGCCAACAACTACATCTTCTCCCCCGGCGTGATGGGCGGCGCAATCGTCGATTGGAACGGCTATGCCCAGACCCAGGGCGGCAATACCAACGCCGCCGTTCCCGTCGGCGGCCAGCTCGTGGTCGGTCCGTCGGCCAATGTCGCCGCCAATGCGATTCTCGGCGCCATCAATCTTCCTGACTCCTGGCTGCAAAACGTCCTCCGCGGCGCGCCGAAATTCTCCATCCCCGCCCGCACCCGTTCCACCTCGCTCGGCGGCGATTCCTGGGAGACCACGTTTGATAATCTCCACCTCGGCTTCGACCAACAGATCGGCAAACACCTCTTTCTCGGCGCCTCGGGTAACTACTCCCGCAGTGCCGTCCTCACCCACTTCACGGTCGCCCGCGGTCTCAACAACGTTTACATCGACATCAACCGGCTGCTCCCGAACGGCCAGACCAACCCCTACTTTCTCACCCCCTACTCGGAGTCCACCCAGGACTTCGATCACGTGAAGCGGCGCTCGCTCAATGGCCGGGCCAACGCCGCCGTCGTGTTTGACGACACCCGTTTCGGCAGCTTTCGCTTCAACCTCGAGTCCGGCTATTCCAAAGCGAATTTTTCCCGCATCAAGTTCCGCATGGAGGTGAATGATCCGCTGCTCGCTTCGCGCGATTGGCTCAACCAGATCGCCCGCCTGCGCGTCTACTGGGGTGGCCCGGTCACCCAGATTACGCCGGGCAACTACGACATCGTGAACCCCGTGACCGGGGTTACCCGAAACCTTCCGGTCTCCTATATCATCGATGCTTCCCGTCAGAACGACACCAACTCCATCGACGATCTCTTCACCTACCAACAGCTCGCCTTCGGCTCGAAGCACTTCAAGGGGCGCCTCAACCTCCTCGCCGCCTACCGGCGCGACAGCTACGAGAGCGTCACCAGCAATATGCTCCTTCGCGGTGACCAGCCCAACGACTGGAATGGTACCAAGGTCCTTTTCCGCCCGAGTCCTCCGGCGGACTATTATGCCCTGACCTACATCCCGAAGAATGCCGCCGGTCAGCCCACCGGCGCGCGCGAGGCCGCGCTCACCCGCCCGCGCTCCGCCAATGTCTCGCAGCCCCAATACGCCAACGACCGTTTCCGTGACGACTACTCCCTCCCCACGCTCAAGGGGAAAATCGATACTTACTCGGCGGGCGGCGTGTATCACGTCACGAGCTGGGCCAGTGTCTTTGGCAACTACGCCGAGACCTGGCTACCGCCCGCCGGCGAACTGCGCATCAATGGCGAGCGCTTTCTCCCCTCCGTCTCCGATGGCTGGGATGCTGGCGTCCGTTTCTCGCTGCTGCGGGATCGCATCGCGTTGACCGCCTCCCGCTACGCCAGCAATCAGGACAATATCGGCCGCCAAACCGGCAACGCCGGTGGCCTCGCGGACTCGCTCGGCAACCAATTCAACAACATCGCCAACGCCAACGTGCTGGGGGATCTCTCGAGCTCCGGCGTGAACGCCCGCGGCATGCAGCCCGTGCCGGCCAACTACCTCGACACCGCCAGCCGCAAATCAAAGGGCTATGAGTTTGAGCTCACCGCGAATTTCACCTCCCAGTGGCGCGTCTCGGCCAACTACGCCCTCCAAAGCGCCAATGAAGTCGACGCCTATGCCGACACCCGCGCCTACATCGCGCAGAACGACCCGCTCTTCCGCCAAATCCTCGCCGATTCCGGCGTCGGTGTGGTGGGCGGCCAGGCCGTCCTGAATGCCGGCACGACCACGGTGAACTCACCCAATTCGGCCAGCGTCCTCGCCTCCTACAACCTGATGCACCAGATCGCCAGAAACCTCACCGCCGCCGAGCAGAAAGTCGCGCGTCTCGTCGAAGGCACCGGCAACGTCTTCACCGATTACACGGTCAAGGAGGGCCGCTGGAAGAATCTTCGCTTCGGTGGCGGCTTTAATTATCGCGGTAAGGAGGTCATCGGCTATCGCGGCGGCGATACCCTCCGCACCGGCCCGACGACGGCCACCGACGACCCCGCCGTTGACGCCACCAACCCAGTCTTCCGCGATCCCTACACGCTCTGGACCGGCGTGCTGGGTTATAGCTTCAGACTCAATCCGAAGGTCCGCGTGAAAGTTGATTTCCGGGTGAGCAATCTCTTCGACGAGAGCAAACTTCTCTATTTCGCGACGACTCAGCGTCCGCCAGGCGGCGACCTCACCAATCCCGCCCGGGTGGCGACACCTTCCGGATTCAATTTCATCGTCCCGCGCAGCTACAACCTCACCACCACCGTGAGTTTTTGATCAGGGCGCGCCGGGGCGCCGTCCCCGGTGCACGACGGCGCGGTCCCAATCGCAATTGGACCGACGTGATCGCATGAATTGGACGTCCCAAGGGTGAGTTCCTGCGCGCGGCCGCGCGATGGGGTTGAGCGTGCGGCGAGGATGGCCCCCGAGCGGGTCAGCCATTATCCGACTCACTCCCGTGAACCACCGCCACTTCCTCGCCTCGACCGCGCCGCCGCCCTCGCCACCGCACAGCGCGGGGCCGATACGAAACGCGCGCCGCGCATTCTCCGCCCCAGCTCGTAGCAGAGCGTCAACATCGGCGACATCGGCCACACGCCGGGCGTCCTGAGTCTCTTTGCCAAATATGTTCCCGCGGCCGAGATCACGCTCCGGCCTCGTTCGCTCGGCCACGGCTCGCGGGAGCTGATGACGAAGAATTTTCCGCGTTTGAAGATCGCCGAGGGCAACGTCGGCCAGGACGGCAAGCCCACCTCGCCGGCGAGCTGGGCGAACAGCATGACCTCGCCTCTCGCCAGCGGGAGCGCGTGCAGGCGATGCCGGCCGTGCGCGAGCGCCTGATCGCCGACGGGCGCAGCACGCCGGGCATCCCACAAAAGAACGTTCCGGTGAAAAGAATCGGCGGCTGACGGGCGCGGTTTTGAGGCAAACTCGCTCGAGCGAGTCGCGTTCGGATGCCGTCAATTCCTGAACCGTTCGCTCGGACTCCCCTCCGTCGGGGCCTTGCACTTCACCCTTGCTAGGCGGCGCGGTGTCAGGATTTTCTCCGCCGGCCTCGTGAGTTCGCTGCCCAATAATTCTGATCGCTGGTTTCATACGGAGATTCTGCCGCACGAGCCCATGCTGCGCGCGTGGCTGCGGGCCAAGTTTCCCTCGGTGACCGATCCGGATGATCTGGTGCAGGAGACGTTTTCGCGCGTGCTGCAGGCACGGGGGACGGCCCCGATCGCCTCGACCAAGGCGTTTCTCTTCACCACGGCGCGCAATCTCGCCCTCGACCAGGTGCGTCGGCAGAAAATAATCGGCATCGATGCTCTAACGGAAACCGCCGCCCACTTCGTCTTTGAGGATGTCCCCGGGGTGTCCGAGATCGTCGGTCGCCGCCAGGAACTCGAACTCTTGACCCAAGCCATCCAGTCCCTTCCCGAGCGGTGCCGCCAGGTGCTCACGCTGCGCAAGATCTACGGTTTGTCCCAAAAGGAGATCGCAGCGCAGCTCGGCATCTCGGAGCACACGGTCGAGGCGCAGGTGGGCAACGGCATGCGCCGTTGCGCGGAGTTCCTTGCCGGCCACGGCTTGCCCTGAAGCGCACGCGCCATGGCCGCCGAACCCTCCAACGCGGAAAATGCAGCCAACCTCGAAGGCGTCGCCTCGGCGTGGCTCGCGCGGCGCGACCGCGGACTCACGGCGGCGGAGCAGGACGCCTATTTGGAGTGGCTCCGGTCCGACCGGCGCCACGGCGCGATGATCGCGCATTTGGAAAAAACGTGGGGCGCGCTCGATGCGCTCGCCGAGTGGTGTCCGGCCCACAGCGCCCGGCCGAACGCAGACTTGTTGGCGACGCCGACGCCGCGGCCGCAGCGCTGGGCCCGGCTGATGAAATTTCCTTTCGCCGTGCGAAGCCTCGCGGCGGCGGCGGTCGTTGTCGTGGGCGTGTTCGTGCTGCAGTCGATTTCGCGGGAAACGCCGGGGCCTTCCGGCACGGTGCGGGTGATTCCATCGCCCGAGCGACTCACGCTCGAAGACGGTTCGATGGTGGAGCTCAACCACGGGGGCAAAATCGAGACGGACTTCTCTGCAGAAATACGGCGCGTGCGGCTCGTGCGGGGCGAGGCGCACTTCACGGTCACCAAAAATCCCGCGCGCCCGTTCATTGTCGAAGCCAACGGCGTGGGTGTGCGCGCCGTCGGCACGGCGTTTAACGTGCGGCATGCGTCGGATGCCGTCGAGGTGCTCGTGACCGAGGGCAAAGTGCAGGTTGAGCGCCCCGTCGCGGCCGCCGCTTCGTCGCCCGTGCTCTCGCCCATCACTCCCACCGCGCTCGTGGCGGGCGAGCGCGCCATCGTCGACACCACCGCGCCGGCGGCTCAACCCGTCGTGGCGGCCGTGACACCGGCGGAAATCGCCCGCGCCCTCTCGTGGCAGGGCGTGCGGCTGGAGTTTGCCGAGCTGCCGTTGGCCGAGGTGGTCACCGAATTCAACCTGCGCAACCGCCGGCAACTCGTCGTGGGTGATGCGTCGACCGGCCGCCTGCGCGTGGGCGGGAGCTTCCGCGCCGACAACGTCGATGCGTTTGTCCGGCTGCTCGAAGCGAGCTTCGGGGTGTCGGCCCAGCGACGCGCGGACGGGGCGCTGGTGCTGCGCCACCAGAAATAGGCTGCGGCCCAAGCCGAGTTAATCCGCGATCCCTCTAACGGAAACGCGCCGGCCGTTCGTCTCAACGTTCGAACCCCCTTTTTCGACTCCATGACCAACCCCTGCTTGTTTCTGCGTAATTGCTGGACTGCTTCACTCGCTCTCGTCCTGATTTTCACGGCCGGGGCCTCGGCGGCCGAGGGCGCGAAGAAAAATTACCAGCTGCCGGCCGGCGATGCCGCGGTGACCCTGAAGCGTTTCTCCGAGCTATCCGGGGAGCAAATCGTCTATCCGGTCGACGCGGTGCGGGGCGTGCAGACCAACGCCCTGAGCGGCGAACTCTCCGCGCGTGACGCCCTCGACCGACTCGTTGCCGGCACCGAACTGCGGGTCGTGCAAGACGCCTCCTCCGGCGCGCTGGCCGTCAATCGCGCCGCAAGTTCGGGCGGCGTTGGTTCGATCGAGGGCCGCGTGTTCAATCTCGTCAACGGAAGCTTCGTGAACAACGCCCGCGTAACCATCGACGCCCAACGGCTCGAAACCTTCACTGACGAATACGGCCTCTTCCGCTTTCCGCGCGTGCCGGCGGGCGATGCGACGGTGCGCGTGAACTACACGGGCTTCCCGCTCGAGTCACAGGTCGTGAAGGTCGCCGCCGGCCAGGCGGTCGTGCAGGAGTTTTCGCTGCGCAGCTCGATGGCTTCGGCCGACGACACGACCGTGAAACTGGACGCCTTCACCGTCGCGGCGAAGCGCGACATGGCCGCCTCCGACGTGGCGGTGAACGAGCAGCGCTATGCCCCCGGGATCAAGAACATCGTCTCGACCGATTCGTTTGCTGACATCGCCGACGGCAACGTCGGGGAATTTGCGAAATACCTGCCGGGCGTGACGCTCAATCGCAGTGGCAGCGACGGGCTGACGATCTCCATCGGCGGTGTGCCGCCGGGTGGAACGCCCGTCATGATGGACGGAAATGGCATCGCGAGCGCCACGGGCTCGAATGCGAACCGCCAGACCGAGTTCGAGAATATCGCGGTCGGCAGCATCGCGCGCGTGGAGGTTTCGCGTTCGCAGAATCCCGACTCGCCCGCCAACGCGATCGGCGGCTCCGTCAATCTTATCAGCCGGAGTGCGTTCGAGCGCTCGCGTCCGCAATACACGTTCAAGGCCCATCTCTCGTGGCGCGGGGACGATTTCAGTTTCAGCCAGGAGCCGGGGCCGTTTGCCAACAAGGACTATGTCTTCGAGCCGAATTTCGAAGTGAGTGCGGTGGTGCCGCTCTCCCGCAACTTTGGCTTCACCGCCAGCGGCCTGGTTTCGCGGACGCGCAACAACGGACCGGGCATCACGCAGGATTGGGTGCCCACGGTTGCGGCGCAGTCGGCCAATTTTCCGGCGACCACGCCCGACAAGCCGTATCTCGCGCGCTATCGCCTGCAG